>JAKDKQ010000302.1 GCA_030453295.1 Janibacter sp. | reverse complement strand
ACATTGGCCGGCAGCGCGACGATCATCGTCGCGAAGCCCCCGAGGTTGGTGACGAAGCCGGCCGCACCCGCCAGCTTCAGGTGGTCCGCGATCACCTCGTCGACGGCCTTGTCGACGTCACCGGCGTGCTTGGCGCGCGCCGTGTCCGCGACCTTGGTCGCGGAGTCGAAGGGCCCGCGGCCGTCGATGCCGGTGTCCAGCAGATTTTCGACGAGCTTGAGCGACGACGACGCGAGCGCACCCTCGTTCGCGGGGTTCTTGGCCTGCTCCAAGGCGGTGCGCGTGTCCTTGACCTGCTTCTTGCGGCCGAAGCCGAGACGGTCGGAGATGAATCCCATGTGACGTCCTCTCAGTGGGTACTGCTGGTCCGGTTTCGCATCCTGCCACGGGTAGCCTCACGCTCCGTGGGTGCAATCGAGCCGGGAGCCGTCGTCGTCGGTGTCGACGGCGTGGGTGCCGTCGTGCCCCCGGACGGGCCTGCGGTGCTCGCGGGGGACCTCCCTTCGCTCATGGCTGCCCTCTCCCCCGGCACCCGCTATGTCACCTGGTCCGCGGCATCGGTCGCGCCCCTGATCGCCGCCGGTGCGGTGCTCGACCGCACGTGGGACGTCGCCGAGGTCCACCGGCTCGTCCACGGGGGGTGGGCCGCTGGCCCCGAGCGGACGTGGGCTGCGGTGCACGGCCTCGACGCCGATGCCGCGCCGAGCGCGCCCAGCGGCGACCTCTTCGACCTGCTCGCCGACGAGGTGCCGGCCGAGCAGCTGGTCCTCGACAGCGGGTACCTGCGCGCCGACGCGGTGACCGGCGCCTGGCTGACGACGCCGCAGCGCTGCGCAGCCTTCGCCGAGGCGGCTCGCCAGGTCGCCACCGTCCAGCACGAAGGGATGATCGCCCGCGGTCATCGCGCGGTCGCCACGGCGCACGCCGAGTCCGCTACGGCGGTCCTGTGCGTCGAGCTGGAGCAGGGCGGCCTGCCCATCGACCGCGAGACCGCGCGGGTCCTCGTCGCCGACGCTGCTGGCGACGAGCCTCACACGGTCGAGGAGGAGCTGGCCTCCCGGGCGACCCGCGACGCCCCGGTCCTCGCGGCCCTGCCCGGCACCGGTCACGTCGATCTGCGCAACCCTGCCCAGGTCAAGGCGATGCTCGCCCGCGCCGGCATCGACGTGCCCTCGACGCGCAAGTGGGTCCTGGAGGCCCACGTCGGCACGCACCCTGTCGTGCCGGCGCTCCTCGAGTGGCGCAAGCGGGAGCGGATCGCGACGACCTACGGGTGGCGCTGGCTGCGCGAGCACGTCGGCCCCGACGACCGCCTCCGCGGCGCGTGGGCAGCGTGCGACGGCGCCGCGGGTCGGATGACCGCGCAGGCGGGCCTGCACAACCTCCCGTCAGAGCTGCGGCCGGCCGTCGCGGCGGACGAGGGCCACGTCCTCGTGCGGGCCGACCTCGGGCAGGTCGAGCCCCGGGTCCTGGCGGCGGTCTCCCGGGACGAGGCCTTCGCCGCGGCCACGCGTGAGGACGATCTCTACGCGCCTGTCGCTGCCCGGCTCGGGGTGGAGCGTCCGGTGGCCAAGATCGCGGTGCTCGCCGCGATGTACGGCCAGCGCTCAGGTCCGGCCGCCGAGGCGCTCAAGGGCTTGGAGCGCGAGTACCCGGTGGCGATGGCCCACCTGCAGCGGGCGCAGGACCGTGGGCGACGCGGCGAGCCCGTGCGCACCTTCGGCGGGCGGCTGGTGCGCACCGACGTCGGCGTGGGCGGTCTCGACGACGAGGGCCGCGACGGGCTGGCGGCCTCTCGGGGGCGCTTTGCCCGCAATGCCGTCATCCAGGGCTCCGCGGCCGAGCTCTTCAAGGCGTGGGCGGCGACCGTGCGGGTGGCTGTGCGACCGCTGGAGGGGCGGATCGTGCTGTGCCTGCACGACGAGCTGCTCGTCCATGTGCCCCGTCAGCACGCCGAGGAGGCGGCTGCCGTGGTCGACCGGGCGCTCACCGACGCGGCGCGACGGTGGCTCGGCGGCGAGCAGGTGCGCTTCGTCTCCGACACCTCGATCGTGCAGCGCTGGTCCGAGGCGAAGGACTAGGAGTTGTCGGTCTCGTCGACCGTGCGCAGGAAGTCCTCGAAGTCGGCGCCGATCTCATCGGCGGACGGGAGGTCGTCCCCTTCGCCGGCGAGCAGGCTGGGCCGCTCGAGCCCGCGCAGGTGGACGTCGTACTGGCGCTCGAGTGCCCGCACGGCCTCCTTGACCTCGTCGTTGTCCTCGACCTCACGCTCGATCTGCAGCCGGCCCTCACCGGCAGCCTCGGCGAGCGCGTCGTTGGGCAGGTTGAGGCCCGTGACGTCGACGATCGCGTTGAGAGCGGTGAGCGCCGCGTCGTGGAATGAGGACTGCGCCAGGTAGTGGGGCACGTGGATGCTGAAGCCGACGGCGTCGCGGGAGGACTCGCCGAGGCGCAGCTCGAGCAGCGCCGCGAGCGAGGCGGGCACCTGCACGGTGCCGAAGACCGGCTTGTGCTCACCGATGAGTCGCTCGTCGGTGCCGTGGACGGTCATGCCGACCGGCCGCGTGTGCGGGACGGCCATGGGGATGCCGTGGGCGTGGACGGCGATCGAGATGCCGATCTCGTCCATGAGGCTGATGACAGCGTCGATGACGCCCTCCCACCGGAAGTCCGGCTCGGGCCCGCTGAGGATGTAGTAGGTCTGGCCGTCCCGGTCGAGCAGGTGGTACAGGATCAGCGAGGGGTCGTTGTAGTCCGTGTACCGGTTGGCGTCGAAGGTGATGACGGGTCGTCGGCTGCGGTAGTCGATCAGCGCGTCCACGTCGAAGGATGCGACGACGCTCGCGTCGCTCGCCTCCAGGAGGTGGTCGACGAGCAGGCGCTGGGCCATGCCCGCGTCGAAGAATCCGTCGAAGGCCACGATCATCGGCCCGGGCTGCAGCAGCGCGGGGTCGGTGTCGGCCTCGTAACGGTAGAGACGCTCGGTCACGTCAGGACCTCCTGGTCGGTGAAGCATTCATTGTGGCAACGACCGGGGTCGCCCGGCCATTCCCTCCTCAGGTCGAGATGGCGGCGATGGCGGACCGGACCCG
>JAKDKQ010000301.1 GCA_030453295.1 Janibacter sp. | reverse complement strand
TGATGCTGCGACCCCCTTCGTCCACGCGGACCTGGGGCTACCGCCGCATCGAGGTGATCGCCGCGCTCGCGCAGGCGACCCTGCTGCTCGTCGTCGGCGCCTACGCGGCCGTCGAGGGCCTGCGTCGACTCTTCGCCCCGCCGGAGGTGCCGGCCGGTGAGCTGCTCGTCTTCGGTGTCATCGGCCTGGTCGCCAATCTCATCGCCATCGCGGTGCTCGCGTCGGGGCGATCGGCCAACTTCAACATGCGCGCGGCCTTCCTCGAGGTCGTCAACGACGCGCTGGGCTCGGTCGGCGTCATCATCGCAGCGGTCGTCATCGCGACCACGGGCTTCCTGCAGGCCGATGCCATCGCCGGCCTCTTCATCGCCGCCCTCATCGTGCCGCGAGCGATCGCGCTCCTGCGCGAGACGTCCAGTGTCCTCATGGAGTTCGCTCCCGCGGGCCTCGATCTCGACGAGGTGCGTGACCACATCCTCGCGCTCGACCACGTGCGCGAGGTCCACGACCTGCACGCCTCGACCGTGGCCACCGGCCTGCCCACCATCACCGCGCACGTCGTCGTCGACGAGGAGTGCTTCACCGACGGGCACGCGGCCGAGGTCCTGCAGCAGGTGCGCACCTGCGTCGCCGAGCACTTCGACATCGCGATCCATCACTCGACCTTCCAGATCGAGCCGCCGTCGGTCAGCCGCACCGAGCCCGCCGCCACGACGCACGACTGACCTCGGCGCCTCCCCGCAGCCGTAGCGTGGGGCCATGGCCGACTCCCGACGCAGCTTCACCCGCGCTGAGCTCGAGGGCTTCCGGGACGCCGAGGTGCCGGACCTGCTGCCGACTACGGGGCGCGACCTGCGGCTGCTCTTCGTCGGGATCAACCCGGGCCTGTGGACCGCCGCGACCGGCACGCACTTCGCCCACCCGGGCAACCGCTTCTACCCCGCGCTCGCCCTCGCCGGGATCCTCGAGCGCCCGATCAGCCCGTCCGCGGGCATGAGTGACGAGGACCGCGACCACGTCCGGGCGCGGGGCATCGGCATCACCAACCTCGTGCGACGGGCGACGGCCCGGGCCGACGAGCTGACGGCTGACGAGCTGCGCGAGGGTGGCGAGCGGCTGCGGGCCACGGTGCGGGACGCCCGACCAGCGGTGGTGGCCGTCGCCGGGATCACTGCCTACCGCAGTGCCTTCGGCGTGCGCGGCGCCCGGGTCGGCGAGCAGGACGACGGCTTCGCGGGCGCCCGGCTGTGGGTCGTGCCCAACCCGAGTGGACTCAACGCCCACGAGACGGTGGCAACCCTTGCGCAGGCCTACGCCGCGCCCGCTCGTGCGGCTGGCATCCTCCACTGAGCCGGGGTCGGACCTCGACCAACCCACGGGACAACGACAATGAGGGCGTGACCGTCACCATCCGTCCCCGACGCGACGACGACCTGTCCGCCCTCGGCAGTGTCCTTGTCGAGCAGCAGTCCGCGTCCGGGTATCCGCACCGGGACCCGCTACCGATGCCGGGAGCGGACTTCGTCGCCCGGAGCGGCACGCTCGCGACCTGGACCGCGGACCTCGACGGTGACCCGGTCGGTCACATCGCGATCCTGCCCGTCCTCGACCCGGCCTCGAGCCGCGAGCCCGAGCTCGCTCACCTGTGGATGACCGGCCACGGTCTGCCTGCCGAGCGCCTCGCGGAGATCGGGGTCTACTTCACCGCGACGCACGTACGCGGGACGGGCGTGGGTGGAGCGCTGATGCGCACGGCCCTCGCCGAGCTGGCGACCCGTGACCTCGCTCCGTGCCTCGACGTCATCCCCGACCACGCGGCGATCGACATCTACCGACGGACGGGCTGGCGGGAGGTCGGCACGACCCGACCGTCCTGGCTGAGCGAGGCCGCCCCCGATGTCATCGCGATGATCCTGCCGCGCAGCTGACCTGATCAGCACCGGCCGGCACCAGTCGCGCCAGCACGCCCCGTGGGTACTCCCGGACCTCGACCACGACGAGGCCGGCCGGCAGGTCCAGTGAGCCCACCTGCTCGCGGGTGCCGAGCTGCAGCAGCGCGGCACCCCACGGCAGGAGGTGCTCGGCGATGACGGCGACGCACTGCCGGGCGACGGTGAGCCCGTCTGCCCCGCCGTCGATCGCGCCGCGCGGATCCTCGGGGAACCGGCCGACGCCCGACGTGGGCACCCACGGCGGGTCGGCGATCACCAGGGCGAAGCACTCGTCGGGCGCCACCACCTGCGAGAGGTCCCCGCAGCGGACCTCGACGCGCGATGCCATGCCGAGTCGCTCGGCGTTGGCGCGGATCGTGTCCGCGGCCACCGGCTCGCGGTCGACGGCGACGAGCCGACGCTCGCTCTGGCGCAGGGCGGCCAGCCCGATGTGTCCCGCGCCCGCGCACAGCTCGAGCACCGGACCCTCCGGCACCTGCGACAGCAGGTCAGCTGCCCACGCGGACTGCTTCTGGGTCCACGCCCTCGGCTCCAGGAGACGGTCGTCTGTGACGAGGTCATGACCGGCGAAGGTGAAGTCGACCTTCGCCATCAGCCCGCTCCCTTCGCCGCGACGACCTTGTGGGTGCCGTCGCACCACGGTGCCCGACCACTCATGCCGCAGGCACAGACGGCGACGACCGGCCGGGTGACCTCGTGCTCCACCCCTCCCGCGTCGCGCACGACGTCGGCGCCCCGCACGAGGACGGGACCGCCGGGGCACATCTGCACGGACACCTCGGGCCGCGAGGGACGTCTCATGCCATGGCCCGATCGCTCGCGGGAGCCTGCCAGAGGTCCAGTTGCTCCCGACCGGCGAGCGCATCGAGCTCGAGACATGCGGCGACGCCCAGCAGGACGTCCTCGCGCAGCACGGGCTCGGCCGCGACCATCGGGACGCAGATGCCGTGGACCGCCAGCTGCTCGTGCACCGCGTCCGCCTCGACGTGCTCGTCGTAGTAGGCGGCCACGGCGTCGGGCAGCCCGAGCCGTCGTGCGCCGGCGGCGATCCGCCGGCACGGCAGCGAGCTCGTCGACTCGAAGGCGGCGAGATGCCCCATCGCCGCACCGCGCCAGCGACGGTGCAGCCCGAAGATCGACATCGTCGTGTT
>JAKDKQ010000300.1 GCA_030453295.1 Janibacter sp. | reverse complement strand
AACGCCACGCCTCGCCCGGCTCCAGCGAGCGCATCACCGGGTGACCGGTCTGTCGATGGTGGGCGGTGGCGTGCCCGTGGGAGGAGTCGCAGCAGCCGACATGCCCGCACGAGAGACAGACGCGCAGGTGCAGCCAGGTCTGGCCATCGGCGAGGCACTCCTCGCAGCCCTCGGGTTGCCGCGGGGTGACGCACTCCGGCAGCTCTTGCTGGTGGACGCACTCGCCGGTGATGCGGTGTGGCGCGCGCAGCGGCGCGTCGCGGACCGCCTCGACGCGCGCTCCGATCGACTCGAGCGTCGACTCCTCGACATCGAGTGCGCCGAGGACGTCCGCGAGGACCTGGTGGTCGACGACGCCGCGGTCGCGGATGCGCAGCAGCTCGGCGCGCTCGGCCTGCAGCACGGGCAGCCGCGCGCGCCGGTAGGCGTCACTGGGTGACTCGGAGTCGTTGTTGCCCAGTCGCTCCCAGACCCGGTTGACGCGCTGGCGAGCTTGCTGGCGCAGGCGGTCATCGACGTCCGGGTCGATGTCCGACAGCTCGTCGAGGTGGCGCAGGCCGGCGCTGACCGCCGACTGCGTGACGGTCGCCTCCTGCAGGGCGTCCTCACGGGCGTCGGGCCCGTGGACACCGAGCGCACGCGCCAGGAGGGGCAGGGTGGTGCCTTGGATGAGCAGGGTGCCGATGGTCACGGTCATGGCGATGAGCACCAGCGTCGGGCGGTGGGGGGTGTCCGGTGGGAGCAGGAGCGCGGCCGCCAGCGTGACGACGCCCCGCATCCCCGCCCAGCTCACGATCACGCCCTCACCGAAGGGGCTGAGCACGTCTCGCTCGCGGTGCGAGGTGAGGGAGCGCAGCCAGCGAAAGGGGAAGATCCACACGGGGCGCAGGAGCAGGACGGTGGCCAGGACCGCGAGTCCGGCGAGCAGGGTCGTGCCCAGACCGAGATCGGACGCCTGTACGTCCTCGACCAGGCTGCTCAGCTGCAGCCCGATGACGAGGAAGACCGCGTTTTCGAGGATGAACTGGATGCTCGCCCAGTTGGAGCGCTCGGACAGGCGTGACCGCGCATTTTGCAGGAGGGGGGAGCGGTGACCGAGCAGCAGCCCGGTGGTCACCACCGCGAGGACGCCCGACGCGTGGAGCAGCTCGGCGGGCAGGTACGCGGCGAAGGGGGCGATGAAGCTGATCGTCGTGTCCGCCACCGGAGAGTTGGCGTGGCGTCGCAGCACCGCGATGAGCTTGTAGGCGATGATCCCGACGACGACACCGCCGATCGCGGCCCGCAGGAAGTCGAGCGTGACGGACTGGACCGAGACGTCGACGGCGCTGTGGCTCCCGTGCCCGGCGGCCAGGCCCGCGACCGCCAGCGCGGTGCGCAGCGAGACCAGGGCGGTCGCGTCGTTGAGGAGGGACTCGCCCTCGAGGAGCGTGACGGCGCGTCGGGGCAGACCGATGCTCCTGGCCACGGCGGTCGCGGCGACGGCGTCCGGCGGGGCGACGATCGCGCCGAGGGCGAAGGCCAGCGCGAAGTTGATCGGGAGCAGCGCACTCGCGACGACAGCCACCCCGAGGGCCGTGAAGAGCACGAGGGCGATCGACAGACCCGCAATGGCCACGCGCTGTGCCTTGAGGTCGACGAGCGAGGTCGAGATGGCGGTGGCGTAGAGGAGCGGGGGCAGCAGACCGAGGAGCACGACCTCCGACGACAGGGTGACCTCGGGGAACCACGGGACGAAGGATGCCGCCGCACCGACCGCGAGGAGCAGCAGGGGCGTGAGCAGGCCGAGCCGTGACGCGATCCCGTGCACGAGCAGGGAGGCGACCGTGATGGCCAGGAGGGTGAGGGCGAGGTCCACCCACTCATTGTGGCGCCCGCCTGTCTCGGCATCTGTCGGCGGCGTCTCGCCATCTGGCGCGGATCGTCTCGCGATGAGTGAGTGACCCGGTCAGGGACGCCGACGGTGCCACGATCGATCGATGACGTCCTACGTACACGGCCACGCCGCCCCCGTCGTGGCCGCCCACGCCGCCCGCACCGTCGACAGCTCGGCGGCCTACCTCGCCGGTCACCTGCGCGAGGGCATGCGCGTGCTCGACGTCGGCTGCGGACCCGGGTCGATCACGCTGGAGCTCGCGCAGCGCGTGGCCCCGGGTGAGGTCGTCGGCGTCGACGCGTCGGATTCGGTGATCGCCACCGCTCGCTCGGCGGCCGAGGCCGCGGGCGACGAGTACACCCACTTCGAGGTGGCGGACGCGATGCGGCTGCCCTTCGACGACGCCAGCTTCGACATCGTCCACGCCCATCAGGTGCTGCAGCACGTGCCCGACCCGGTGGGGCTGCTGCGCGAGATGGTGCGAGTCACCCGACCGGGCGGACTGGTTGCTGCCCGCGACGCGGACTACGAGGCGATGACCTGGGCGCCCGCGCATCCCGGTCTTGATCGTTGGCTGGAGCTCTACCGGGCGGCCGCCCGCGGCACCGGCGGGGAGCCGGATGCCGGCCGCCACCTCCTGCGCTGGGCGCACGAGGCCGGGCTCACCGATGTCACCGCGACCGCCTCGGTGTGGTGCTTCGCCGACGACGAAGCACGTGAGTGGTGGGGCGGGCAGTGGCAGCGGCGAGCCGTCGAGTCCGGCTTCCACGACCAGGTCCTCGCCCAGGGCCTCGCCGACGCAGGCGAGGTCGCCGCTCTCGTCGACGCCTGGCGGGAGTGGACCTCGTCACCCGACGGGTGGTTCGTCATCGTGCACGGGGAGATCCTCGCCCGCGTCTGATGGCCGGCGTCTGATACAAACAGCCGCAGCCCATACCCCCTTCGTCCCATGGAGTGACTGCATGACCCTCACCGCCGCCGCTGACGGCTCCGCGCTCGGCAACCCCGGTCCTGCCGGCTGGGGCTGGTACATCGACGAGGACCGCTGGGACCTCGGCGGCTGGCCGCACGGCACCAACAACATGGGCGAGCTCACGGCGGTCCTTGATCTGCTGCAGCAGACGGCGCACCTCGACGAGGACCTGCACGTCATCTGCGACAGCAAGTACGTCATCAACTCCATCACCTCGTGGATGCCGGGGTGGAAGGCCAAGGGCTGGCGCAAGAAGGACGGCAAGCCGGTCC
>JAKDKQ010000040.1 GCA_030453295.1 Janibacter sp. | reverse complement strand
TACCCGCTCATGGCCGCGATGACCGTGCTGGGCCGCGACGAGAGCGCGGACGTCGTCCTCGACGACCCCGGCATCTCCCGCCGGCACTGCGAGGTCCGGGTCACCCACGACGGCCCACGCCTGGTGACCCACCTGCGTGATCTGCGCTCGACCAACGGCACCTTCGTCAACGGCGAGCCCACCGACGCGGTGCCGCTCGACGACGGCGACCGCATCACCGTGGGCCGCACCCACGCCATCTTCCACGCCGGCCGGCGCTGACCGGTCCACAGACAGGAGCACCCCGAGTTGAGCGAGCTGACGGTCACCGTGCTGCGCCTTGGCCTGCTCGTGCTCCTGTGGGTCTTCGTCATGTCGATCGCCTCCGTGCTGCGCACCGACCTCTTCGGTACCCGGGTGGTCAACCGCCGTCCCGCCGCCCCCAAGAAGGCCAACCGCGCCGCAGCGGCGCCCGAGGCGACCACGCCCCGGCCGCAGCGCAACCCGCGCGTGCCCACGCAGATCGTGCTGACCACCGGCCCGCTGACCGGCACCTCCCTCCCCCTTCGTGACTCCGGGGTGCTCATCGGCCGCAACCCGGAGTGCACCCTCGTCCTCGACGACGAGTTCGCCTCCGGGCGACACGCGCGCATCCTGCGGGCAGAGGACGGCTGGTACGTCGAGGACCTCGGCTCCACCAACGGCACCTTTGTCGGCCAGTACCGCGTCGGCGACCCCGTGCCCGTCGAGACCGGGACCGCCATCCGGATCGGGCGCACCGTCATCGAGCTGAGGAACTGACGATGGCGCTGACCTTCCACTTCGCGGCCCGCTCCGACGTCGGTCTCGTCCGCAAGGACAACCAGGACTCCGGCTATGCGGGGCCGCACCTGCTCGTCGTCGCCGACGGCATGGGCGGGCACGCCGGGGGTGACATCGCCTCCGCGACCGTCATCACCGAGCTCGTCGAGATCGACCACGACTCGCTCACCGCGTCCGAGGCGTCCACCCGGCTGAGCCGGGCGATCACCTCCGCCAACGAGGAGATCGCCCGCACCTTCGCCGACAATCCCGAGCTCGAGGGCATGGGCACGACGGTCACGGCGATCATGCGAGCCCGCAACAAGCTGATCCTCGCCCACATCGGTGACTCGCGCGCCTACCTCCTGCGTGAGGG
This sequence comes from Janibacter sp., assembly GCA_030453295.1. Classification (GTDB taxonomy): domain Bacteria; phylum Actinomycetota; class Actinomycetes; order Actinomycetales; family Dermatophilaceae; genus Janibacter. The sequence continues at coordinate 11,363 of JAKDKQ010000040.1, read as the reverse complement.
ACGCCTGGCACAGGTGACCAAGGACCACTCCTTCGTCCAGACCCTCATCGACGAGGGTCGGATCACCGAAGAGGAGGCCAGCACCCACCCCCAGCGCTCCGTCGTCACCCGCGTCCTCACCGGTGCCGTCGACGACGAGCCCGACGTGGGCGCGCGTGAGGCCCGCCTCGGCGATCGCTACATGCTCTGCTCCGACGGCCTGTCCGGGTTCGTCGCCCTCGACACGATCGAGGAGATCCTCGCCGGGGGTACCCCACCCGGCCGCGCCGCCGACTCTCTCGTCTCGCTCGCCATGCGAGCCGGTGCACCGGACAACGTGACGGTCGTCGTCGCCGACGTCGTCGAGTCCACCCCCTCCACCCAACCCCAGGTCGTCGGCTCGGCGGCCCTGCGACGTCCGGCCAAGCGCGTCGACAGCTCGCCGGCCGCTCGTGCGGCCGCCCTCACCGCGCAGGACGATGACGAAGGGGTGGAGCTGGACGAGGAGGGCTCCTCCAGTCGCGCAGGACGATGGGTGCGCCGCCTGGGCGGCCTCGTCGTGGCCCTCCTGCTCGTCGGCGCGCTCGCCTACGCGGGATATGCGTGGACCCAGCAGCAGTACTACGTCGGCGCGCAGGACGGACGGGTCACGGTCTACCGCGGCGTCTCCCAGGACCTCGGGCCGATCACCCTGCACTCCGTCGTCAACCAGACCGACATCGAGCTGTCGGAGCTGCCCTCCTTCTACCGCGACGAGGTCCAGGCCACCATCTCGGTCGACTCGCGGACCTCGGCCGACCAGCGAGTCGACAGCCTGCGGGTCGCCGCCAAGAAGTGTGGCCAGCTGAGGGCCTCCGGGGAGCCCTGCGGCCGATGAGGCGGGCCATCACGACCATCACGCCAGCGCGCGGTCGCAATGTCGAGCTGGTGCTCACGGCGCTGGCCATCGGCGTCGTGATCCTCGCCTATGTCAACGTCTCCGTGGCGGAGTCCGGCGAGGTGCCACCCGACCTGCTCGGGCACACCGGCATCCTCGCGGGCATCGCCCTGGCCGTACACCTCGTGCTGCGCTGGCGGGCCTCCTACGCCGACCCGATCATCCTGCCGATCGCCACCCTGCTCAACGGCATCGGTCTGGTGATGATCCACCGACTGGATCTGGCAGCCGGGCGCGACTTCAGCTCGGGCCTGGCACTGCGTCAGCTCATCTGGACCGGCCTCGGCGTGGGGATCGCCCTCGTGGTGCTCGTCGCCCTGCGCGACCACCGCGTGCTGCGCCGGTACACCTACACGGCAGGCCTCGCTGCCCTGGTCTTCATCGCCCTGCCGCTCACTCCTCTGGGCCACTCCGTCTACGGAGCCAAGATCTGGATCAAGCTGGGCGCCTTCACCTTCCAGCCGGCGGAGATCGCCAAGATCCTGCTCGCGATCTTCTTCGCCGGGTACCTCGTGCAGACCCGCGACATGCTCGCCCTCGCCGGACGCAAGGTCCTCGGCATGACCTTCCCCCGCGGGCGTGACCTGGGTCCGCTCGTGATCGCGTGGCTCGCGGCAGCGATGGTGCTCGTCCTCGAAAATGACTTCGGGACGACGCTGCTCATCTTCGGACTCTTCGTCGCCATGCTCTACGTCGCCACCGAGCGGATCTCGTGGGTCGTCCTCGGCCTCGGCCTCGCGGCCGGCGGAGCCCTCATCGTCCACCAGTTCGCCTCGCACGTGCAGACGCGCGTGCTGTGCTGGACCGACACCTTCTCCGAGGAGGGCATGCAGCAGTGCGGCCAGCTGGCCACGGGGATCATGGGGATGGCTGCCGGCGGGATCTCGGGCACCGGACTCGGGCGCGGCCGGCCGTGGCTGACGCCGCTCCCGGAGTCCGACTTCATCTTCACCAGCCTCGCCGAAGAGCTCGGCCTGATCGGCATCTTCGCGATCATCATGCTCTACGCACTCCTCGTCGAGCGTGGCATGCGCTCCGCCATCGGCCTGCGTGACGGCTTCGGCAAGCTGCTGGCCACGGGCCTGACCTTCGTCCTGGCCATCCAGGTCTTCGTGGTCATCGGTGGCGTCACCCGCGTCATCCCCCTCACCGGGCTGACCCTCCCCTTCGTCGCCTACGGCGGGTCCTCGTTGCTGACCAACTGGACGCTCATCGCGATCCTGCTGCGCATCAGCGATCACGCACGTCGTCCCGAGCCGGAGTTCGACCCTGCGTCCATGGATGCCCCCACCCAGGTGGTGAAGGCCCGATGAACCAGCCGATCCGACGCCTGTCCATGCTCGTGTCGCTCCTCTTCGTCCTCCTGCTCGGATCGAGCACGTGGATCCAGGTGCTCGGCTCGCAGGACATCAACGACCGCCCGGGCAACCGCCGTACCCAGCTCGAGAGCTACGCCCGCGAGCGCGGTCAGATCCTCATCGGCGGCCGACCGATCGCCAGCTCCACGCCCACCGATGACGACCTGCAGTGGCAGCGCACGTACAGCGACCCCACGCTCTACAGCCACATCACCGGGTACAACTCCTTCACCTACGGGCCCGGTGGAGGCATCGAGGCCGCCGAGGACGGTCTGCTCTCCGGCCGTGACGACAAGCTCTTCTACGACCGGGTCACCGGCACCATCGCCGGACGCGAGCCCAAGGGCGCCAGCCTGGAGCTGACGATCAACCCCACGGTGCAAAAGGCCGCCGCAGAGGCCCTCGGCGACCAGCGCGGCGCCGTCGTGGCCCTCGACCCCCGCACCGGCGAGATCCTGGCGATGGTCTCCCACCCCGACTACGACCCGACGCCGCTCGTGAGCCACGACCCCTCGACGGAAAAAAAGGCCTGGGAGGCCCTCAACGGGGACTCGACGCGGCCGCTCGTCAACCGCAGCATCTCCGGCAATCTCTACCCGCCCGGGTCCGTCTTCAAGATCGTGACCGCCGCGGCGGCCCTCGAGAGCGACGACTGGACCGAGGACTCCTCCATCCCGGGGCCGGCAGTCCTCGACCTGCCCCAGACGGGCGTCGGCCTGCCCAACTCGCACCCCGGCGCCTGCGGACCCGACGACACGGTGAGCCTCGCCGTCGCCCTGCAGGACTCGTGCAACACCGCCTTCGGCTGGCTGGGCATGGAGCTCGGTGGCGACGCGATGCGTGAGCAGGCCGGGAAGTTCGGCTTCGGCGACGACCTCGAGGTCCCGATGCAGGTGACGCCCTCGACCCTCCCTGAGCAGATGAGCCCGGCGCAGGAGGCCCAGGTGGGCATCGGGCAGTACGACGTGCGCGTCACGCCCCTGCAGGTCGCCATGGTCACCTCCGCCGTCGCCAACGACGGCGTGGTCATGAAGCCCCACCTCGTGCAGTCCGTCCTCGGCTCGGACCTGTCAACGATCAGCGAGACCAAGCCCGAGCAGCTGTCCAAGGCCATGGAGCCGGAGACCTCCGACACGCTCACCGACATGATGCAGCTCGTCGTGGAGAGCGGCACCGGCACCCAGGCCGCTGTGCCCGGCACGAGCGTCGCCGGCAAGACCGGCACCGCTGAGCACGAGGCCGATCAGCCCCCGCACGCCTGGTTCACCGGGTTCGCCCCGGCGGACAACCCCCAGATCGCCGTGGCGGTCGTCGTCGAGGACGGCGGGCGGGCCGGCAACGAGGCGTACGGCGGGTCGGTCGCAGGACCGATCAGTGCTGCTGTGATGAAGGCGGCCCTCCAGTGATCACGACCCGGCACCACACCACTTCGACCGGCAAGCCCAGGGAGACACGATGAGCACAGCGGCACCCCGCCTGCTCGGCGGACGTTACGAGGTCGGCGAGCTCATCGGCCGTGGCGGCATGGCCGAGGTCCACCTGGGTCACGACACGCGACTGGGTCGCCCGGTTGCCATCAAGATCCTGCGGACGGACCACGCCCGCGACGCCGCCTTCCTCGGCCGCTTCCGCCGGGAGGCCCAGTCCGTCGCCGGGCTGAACCACCGCTCGATCGTGGCCGTCTACGACTCCGGCGAGGAGCGGATCATCGAGACCGGCGGCGCCCCCCTGGACATCCCGTACATCGTCATGGAGTACGTCGACGGGTACACCCTCAGGGAGCTGCTCAACGACTCGGAGACGGGCACCCTCGAGCCCACCGAGGCCGCCAGGATCGTCCAGCAGGTCCTCGAGGCCCTCGACTACAGCCACGACATGGGCATCGTGCACCGCGACATCAAGCCCGGCAATGTGATGATCTCCGACGACGACAGCGTCAAGGTCATGGACTTCGGCATCGCCCGGGCGATCGCCGACACCCAGGCGACGATGACGCAGACCCAGGCCGTCATCGGGACCGCCCAGTACATCTCCCCCGAGCAGGCACGCGGCGAGACGGTCGACAAGCGCAGTGACGTCTACTCCACCGGGTGCCTGCTCTTCGAGCTGCTCACGGGACGCACGCCGTACACGGGTGAGCCCATCGCGCTCACCTACCAGCACGTCAACGCCGACATCCCCCTCCCTTCGTCCATCGAGCCCTCCGTCCCGCCGGAGCTGGACGCGATCGTCCACCACGCGCTGACCAAGGACCGGGACGAGCGCTACCCCGACGCCAAAGCCATGGCGGAGGACCTGGGCGCCTACCGCGGCGGGATGCCGATCAGCCCCATCGCCACCGAGCGTCTGGACGCAGCGACGACCACGCTGCCGCTCGCCGCACCGCGGGCCGAGCCGGTGCCCCGTCAGGACCCTGAGACCGCCTCCATGCCCGCAGCCCAGGCTCGTCGCCGTGGGGGTGGCCTGGGGTGGCTCATGGCCGCGCTCCTGCTGATCCCCATCGCCCTGCTCGGGTGGTTTGCCTGGGATGCCAGCCAGGGCGAGGAGATCATCCAGGTGAGCGTCCCTCGGGTCGTCGACATGGACGAGGACGCGGCGGTGGCCAAGCTGGAGCAGGCGCGGCTCACGGCGGACGTCGAGACCGTGACCGATGATGCGGCGGTCGGCACCGTGGTGAGCCAGAACCCGACCGCGGGCACGAGTGTGCCCGAGGGTGACACCGTCGTCGTCGAGGTCTCCGCCGGCCCCGACGAGGCCGGCGTGCCCAGCGTCGTGGGGATGGAGCGTGGTGAGGCGACCCGGGCCATCGAGAATGCCGGGCTGACCGTCGGTCAGGTCACCACCGAGGACAGTCCCGACCAGGCGGCCGACCACGTCCTCAGCTCCAGCCCCGGCGCTGCCGAGTCCGTGGCCAAGGGGACCAAGGTCGACCTGGTCGTCGCCTCGGGTGACGTGGACCTGAAGGACTACACGGGCCAGAAGATCGACGACGTGCGCAGCGACATCTTCGGACTGAAGCTGAAGATCAAGGAGACCACGCGCGAGTCCTCCGAGCCGGAGGGCACGATCCTCGACCAGAGTCCCGGTGCGGGCACGATCAAGCAGGGTCGCACGGTGACCTTCGTCGTGGCGAGGGAGCCGGCCCAGACGGTCACCACCACGTCGAGTCCGAGCGAGACGAGCGAGCCCTCGGACACCTCCACCGACACCGAGCCCACCTCGACACCGACGTCGACGGACAGCCCGACGGGCTCCCCGACCTCGTCGACCAGCGAGCCGAGCAGCACCCGCTCGACGAGCATCACGACCCGGTCGCCGGCGAGCCCCTGACCCGCCGGGCGTCAGTCCTCCTCGTCGCGCCCTCGGGCCTCGTCGAAGAACACGTCGATGCGCTGGAAGCCCTTGAGCCGCTGGGCCTCTGCGTGCCGTGAGTAGGCACGCTGGTCCGCACCGGTGAGCACGACCTGATCGGTGAAGGGGGTGAGGAGCGCCCGCGGCCACAGGTGCTCCTTGCGCACGACGTTGACCTCGACGCACAGCATGGTGACGACCGCCATCGTGTAGAGGAAGACGAGCAGCCCGAGCACGAGGGCAAAGACGGAGTTGAGATTGCTCGCGCGCTCGATGACCGTGCTGACGTACACGGCACCGACGGACTGCATGCCCTGCCAGGCCAGGGCCGCCAAGGCCGCGCCGGGCAGTACGTCGAGCAGGTCGAGGGGTCGGGTCGTCGAGATGATGAAGACCAGCCCGATGACCCCCGTGTTGAGGGCGATGGAGGCGATGGTGATGGCCCAGGCCGTGTAGCCGCCCGCGACCAGCCACTGCAGGTACGTCGTCAGGCCGGTGGTGACGACGATCGTCGCTGCGGCGACGGCCAGCAGGAGGAGCCCCCGTCCACGGCTGGCGAAGGGGTTGGGGCGGGAGTTGCGCGGGATCATCCACGCGGTGTTGTTGGCGTACTGCAGTGCCTGGCCGACGCCGAGCCCGCCGTAGAGGGCGGCCAGCCCACCGATGAGCAGTCCGACCGGTCCCCCACCGAGGGTGCCGGTGCTGCGCAGCTCGTCCCCGACGATGGGGAAGTCCGACAGGGCCGAGTCGAGGATCCGCTCCTGCCACTCGGGCTGCCCCTGCAGGACGAAGCCGACGGCGGTGGACAAGAGGAGCAACGCGGGGAAGAGCGAGAGGAACCCGTAGTAGGTCAGGAGTGCGCAGAGGTACCCGCCGAAGTCGTCGAAGAACTTGTAGACGACGGCGATGGGGAAACCCAGGACGGGGTGTCGACGCTGGGCACGATCCAACGGACCGATCGTCGGATCACTCACAGCGGTCCTCTCCCGTCAGCCGGCTGCAGCGGCTCGGGCCACGCCCTCGACGTCACGCACGAGGGGGGAGAGACCCTCGCTGCGGCCGACGGCCCCGTCATCGCCGGTCAGCGCCAGCCAGTTGGCCAGGATGCGGTGCCCACCCTCCGTGAGCACCGACTCGGGGTGGAACTGCACCCCGTGCAGCGGTAGGTCACGGTGATGAGCGGCCATGATCACTCCGGACTCCGTGTGGCCGTTGGGCACCAATGCCTCCGGGACGGTGGTCGGGTCGATCGTCAGCGAGTGGTAGCGGGTTGCGGTGAAGGGGGAGGGCAGCCCCGCCAGGACTCCGGTCTGGTCGTGCAGGACCCGGCTCGTCTTGCCGTGCAGCAGCTCGGGCGCGCGACCGACGCGCGCTCCGAGGACGATCCCGAGGGCCTGGTGCCCGAGACAGACACCGAGCATCGGCTGCGCGCGCTCCGCGCAGGCCTCGATCATCGCGGTGGAGACGCCGGCGAGCTCGGGCGTACCGGGACCGGGAGAGATCAGGACGCCATCGAAGTCCGCGCCGTCAGCAGGCAGGACGGCATCGTTGCGCACGACGGTCGTCTCCGCACCGAGCTGCTGGAGGTAGCCCACGATGGTGAAGACGAAGCTGTCGTAGTTGTCGACGACGAGGATCTGGGTCACTCGGACAGTATGTCCCTCATCCGCCCTGACGCATCGGTCGGGCGTACTCGAGCCGGGTGCGGCCGGTGAAGGCGGGCAGCTGCGTCGACTCCTGCGTCGTGACCTCGTAACCCAGCCCCACCGCGTCGACGTACTGCCGGTAGATGTCGACGGCCGGGTCGGTGTCGAGTGCCTGACGCAGCTCGTCCGGGTCACCGATGGCGGTGATGGTGAAGGGCGGCGAGTACACGCGTCCCTGGAGGATGAGGGTGTTGCCGACACAGCGGACCGCGCTGGTGGAGATCACCCGCTGGTCCATGATCTGCATGGCCTCGGCACCACCTCGCCAGAGCGCGTTGACGACACCCTGGACGTCCTGCTGGTGCACGACGATGTCGTCGACGGTGAATCCCTCCGGCACCTCGCTCGCCGCGAGGTCCGCGTCGTCGAGGGAGACGGTGAGCGACGGGCCGGCGACGGGAGTCAGGCCGGCGTCCTCGCTGCGGGCGCTCGTCTGGCGGGAGATCTCCTGCAGACGGGTGCTGCCCGGGGCCGCGTCGCGGGTGAGCCCGTCGACATCGCTGCGCAGGCTCTCCACCCGCTTGCCCGCGCGCTCGTTGTCGATGGTGCGCTCACGGATCACGTCCGGCAGGCCCGTGGCCTCGCTGCGCAGGTCCGTGCCGCGGGCCGTGGTGCTCGAGGTGGCGAAGAGCAGTCCGGCTCCCAGGGCGATGACCGGGACGAGGGAGGACCAGCGGCTCGGTCGCTGGGTGAGCCAGGTGCGCACGCGTGGTCCCAAGCGGGTCTCGTCAGGTGATGGGCGTTCGTCGGGCACTGGGCGCACCCCCTTCGCTCGGTTGATCGGGCTCCGGGCTCTACGCTAGGCCACGAACCTCACATCCTTGAAGGAGCATCCTGTGGCGAAGTCCGCCGACGACGCGAAGGACACGACCGGCACGACGGACGTGACCACCAGCGAGACCACGACCACGTCGACCACCGCCACGGGCAAGGGGTCGGCCAAGGACAAGGGCGCTGCCAAGCGCTCCGGTGACCCGCGCAAGCGCGCAGCCGCCCAGGCAGCGGACGACACGGCCGAGGCCAAGGCCCGTCACAAGGTCAAGGCGCAGCGCATCGGCAACCCGGCGTGGTTCGTCCCCGTCATGCTCGGCCTGATGCTCATCGGTCTGGTGTGGGTCGTGACCTTCTACATCACCCAGGAGCAGTACCCGGTCGAGTCCTGGGGGCGCTGGAACCTCGGTGGCGGCTTCGCCTTCATCCTCGCCGGGTTTGCGATGACCACTCGCTGGAAGTAGTTCCCTCGCTCCCGCGTCCCACGACGGACCGGTCAGCGCATGGAGAGGCCGCAGTGCTCACGGGCACTGCGGCCTCTGTGCACACAACCCTGTGGACAACATTGGTTATCCACAGGGTTGTTCACAGCTGGGGACAAATGACACGGGTGTAACTCCCGGAATCTCGGGGTTCTCGTCCCGCGACCCTCAGGCAAAGGGGATGAGCACCGGGGCTGGGGACGAGAGGTACTTGCCCACAGCCAACGCGATGACCACGACCAGCACGGCCCCGAAGGCGACCCAGGCCAGAGCCGGGCGACGCTGGTTGCGCGAGACGGTGATCGCGAGCGCGAGGAGGCCACCGGCGACGAGTCCGCCGAGGTGGGCCTGCCACGCCACATTGGGGACGACGAAGCCGATGACCGCATTGATCCCGATGGTGGCGATCATCGACGAGCTGTCCCGGCCGAGGTGCCGGTTGAGGACGATGACCGCGGCGAAGAGACCGAAGACGGCCCCAGAGGCACCCACCACGGGGACCCACGCCCCCTCGTTGCTCGGGTCGACGGGCTGGAAGAGCAGCCACGTCACGGAGCCCGCGAGGGCGGTCACGAGGTACATCGCCAGGTAGCGGGCCCACCCGAGCATGCGCTCGAGGTAGCCGCCGACGATCCACAGCGCGAGCATGTTGAAGATGATGTGCATCGGCTGGGTCGGGCTGTGCGCGAAGGCCGAGGTGATCAGGCGCCAGGGCTCGCTCGTGCCGAGCGCCGGCGCGAAGGCGACCTCTTGGAAGACTCGTGGGGAGAGCAGCTCGCCCAGCCAGACGACGACACAGATCGCGATGATCGCGATGGTCAGATAGGGACGGTCCGCTCCCGCCCGGCCTCCGAAGACGGTGACCTGCGGCCGGACCCCCTTGGCCTGCTCACGGATGCAGTCCACGCACTGGACACCGACGGCTGCACTGCGCTGGCACTGCGGGCACACCGGGCGGCGGCACCGCTGGCAGCGGATGTAGGACACCCGGTCGGGGTGTCGGGGACAGGTGGGGACCTCGTCAGTGCCGGGACCGCCGTCCGGCACCCGGCCGGACGGCGGCTGCGACATCGTGGCTCAGTCCTGGACGATCTCGACGGACTCGATGGCCACCGGCTCGACCGGCTTGTCCATCGCACCCGTGGGGACAGCGGCGATCTTGTCGACGACCTCCCGGCTCGGGCCGTCGGCGACCTCGCCGAAGATGGTGTGCTTGCCGTTGAGCCACGGGGTCTCGCCGACGGTGACGAAGAACTGGGAACCGTTGGTGCCCTTGCCGCCTCGCTTGCCCGCGTTGGCCATGGCCAGCAGGTACGGCTTGGCAAAGGTCAGCTCGGGGTGGATCTCGTCGTCGAACTCGTAGCCGGGTCCGCCGACGCCCTGACCGAGCGGGCAGCCGCCCTGGATCATGAAGCCGGGGATGATCCGGTGGAAGCCGAGGCCGTCGTAGAACTTGGTCGGGTTGGTGCGCCCGGCGTCGTCCTTGTACTCCTTCTCGCCAGAGGCGAGGCCGACGAAGTTGTCGACGGTCTTGGGAGCGTGGTTGGGGAACAGCTCGATGGAGATGTCGCCATGGGTCGTGTGCAGGATCGCCTTCATGCGATCCATCGTAGTCAGCCCTCCCGAGGTGTGGACGTGGTGGGGCTCATCGGCCTCTTCGGTTTCATCGGCGACGGATCCGGTGCAGGATGGGGGAGTACCCCACGTCCGCAGGAGGAAGTGTGTTCCAGAAGAACAACAAGGTCGAGGGTGGCCGCGTCCGCGCCCACGAGACCGCCGAGGCCACATCGCTCAAGGTCCACGAGATCATCGACAAGGTGGCCGCGCAGACCGAGCAGGGCACCGAGCGCGCTCACGAGCTCAAGGGCTCCGCAGCCGAGCACGCCACCGCCGCGCGGGAGAGCGCCGCAGCCCGTGCTGCCGACCTGCGTGAGCAGGCACAGGAGGCCAAGAAGCAGGCTGCCAAGGACGCCAAGAAGGGCGCGAAGGACACCCGCAAGACGGTGCGCAAGGCGACCAAGCAGGCTCGTCGACAGGGCAAGAAGGCCGGCAGTGACGTGCAGGACCTGCGCGACAGCTTCGTCGACGACGTCCTGCCCAAGGTCGTCACGAGCGCGTCGGGCCTGGCCGCTGCCGGTGCCGCCGCGAGCCGCAAGGCTGCCGACGAGGCCGCCACCCGCGCTCCCGAGGTCATCGCTGCCCTGCGTGACGAGCAGGACCCCAAGCGGGCGCTCGCCGCTGCCAAGGGGGAGAAGCCCAAGAAGCGTCGCGGGCTGAAGCTGCTGCTCCTCGCGCTCGTGGCCGGTGGCATCGCCGCCGTCGTCGCCAAGCAGAAGCAGGGCCCCAAGAAGGACCCGTGGGCCGTCCCCGCAGGCGACCCCTACAAGGCGCCCGCGACCGGCCGGGAGTCCACGGTCCCGTCCACCCCGGCTCCGGCCGCTGCCGCTGGTGTCGCACCCGCCGCTGCGGTCGTCGACAGCGCTGATGTCACGGACCCGCTCGCCGCGGCTCCGGTCACGGACGCGCCCGAGGCCGGCGCGGAGGGCACTGACGCCTGGAGCTCAGCTCGCGACTGGGCCGACAACTCGGCGATCCCGTCCACGTCGGACACGTCCGAGGGCACGGACCTGTCGACCGACCACCTCGGTGGCGACCTCCCGGTCGATGGTGACAGCAAGGCCTGACGTCACCCACCGCTGCAGCAGCGCTCCCTGAGGAGCTTGCGCAGCAAGCGTCTCGAAGGGGTCGGTCCGCGCGATGCGGACCGACCCCCTTCGTC
>JAKDKQ010000299.1 GCA_030453295.1 Janibacter sp. | reverse complement strand
GAGGCCCAGACCTCCTCGTCGACCGAGAGCTCGCGACCGGCGAGGTCGCACAGCACCTGATGGATCGCCTCGAAGCGACCCATCGAGCTCGCCCCGTCGCCGCCGACGAGGGCGTGGGTGGTGATCGCTCCCGCGTTGATCATCGGGTTGCGCGGGCGTCCGGTGCCGTCCTCGAGGGACAGCTCGTCGAAGGGATCACCGGACGGCTCGACGTCGACCTTGCGCAGCACCTCGGTCAGGCCACGCTCGCGGACGGCCAGGCCGTAGACGAAGGCCTTGGAGATCGACTGGATCGTGAACTCATGGCGCGCATCGCCGACCGAGTACAACGTGCCGTCGATCGTCGCCATCGCGACGCCGTAGCGGTCCGGGTCGACCGTGGCCAGCTCCGGGATGTAGGCGGCGGGCTCGCCCGAGGTCAGCGACGCGCAGGCGTCGGCGACCTCGGCCAGGTAGTCGGGCACCGGGTTGTCCATGCGGCCGATCCTGTCACGCGCTCACCGACCCGGGCCGTGGGCCGAGCCTGCCCTCGCACCCACGCGTCAGAACATCCTGGGGAAACCCTTTTCGATGATCTCGATGAACTCGTCCGTCCGCTGCCCCTCCTCGAGCAGGTCATCGGTCTCCTCCGGCGAGATCCCCTCGACGCCCTCGCTGCCCTCGGCGCGGGCATCGACCTCGACGGGCTGCTCGAAGTACTCCTCGTAGGTGTCGCCCTTCTTGGTCGACTGGTAGTCCTCGAAGTTCTCCTCCCAGGCGTCCACCTGCTCCTGGGTGACGCCGTCCGGGTAGTCGTCGCGACCCAGGGCATCGTTGATGGCGCGCTCGATGGTGCCGGGCTGGTTGTCGACCATCTCGTGCTGACCTGCGTGCCGCACCTCGTGGTAGATCGTGTGCAGGATCATCGGGTCATCCAGCTTGCTGGCATTGATCTTGACGGTGTAGGTACCGTCGCCGTGGCTGACCAAGGAGCCGTTCGACGTGTACTTCGGGTCATCCACGAAGACGACCTCGGGGATCGGCTCGATCCCGTACTTGTCCGCCTCCCTGCGCACGATCTCGCGAGCGATGGCCTCCCTCTCCTCGGTGGTGTAGCCCTCCCACACCTCCGTCATGCCGTCGGGCAGCTCGCCATAGTCATCGGCGTCGCGCGACTGGCCCTCCTCGGCGGCCTCGGTGTCGCGTCGGGACGTGTCCGCAGCGCCACCCCCGGCTCCGCCGCCGCGCCCTTCGCTACCCGACACCTGGTCGTCAGCCTGGGTGCGGGCCTGCTCACCCATGGTCCGCAGGAGCTCGCCCGCGCGGACGAGGCAGCTGTCGGCCTGAGGCCAGTCGCTCTGCGCGAAGCGCTCGAGATCCTCACCGGACCAGTGCTCTGCCAGCACCTGCACCATGCTGCGACCCGAGGTCGCCAGGTCGTCGCACGACTGGGCGCTCGCCACCAGGTTGCCGCCGATCTCACGCAACCGCGAGACGTCCGCGCCGTGACTCACCGAGCCGGTCATGACCGCGCACCCCCCTCGAGCGAGCGGCGGGACTCGACGGCGAACCACAGCTGGTTGCCGTCCTCGTCGACATGCCCGTCGACGAGGCGTCCGCCCTCGGTGAGCGTGAGCTGCTCGACGGACGTCACTCCCCGGGTCCTCAGCAGGTCGTACTCGTCGGCGACCCGCAGGACAGACCATGGGTGCTCCCGCGTCCCGTCCCCCGTGGACAGGATCGTGGTGAGCGACAGCTCCGCCATGAGGCGCTCGCGGCGCGCGGCCGCCTCGTCGCCCTTCGCCTCGAAGGCTGCTGCCAGCACGGCGTGGGCGGACGGGCTGAGGGCGGCTCCGGGCATCGTGCTGGTGAGCCCACGGATCGCATCATCGATCCGGCCCTCCTCGAGCGCGGCACCGGCCACGGCGACGAGGTCCAAGCCGGGGTCGAAGGTGGGCGATCCGGTGACCGCGGACCGAAGTCGTCGCAGCCGCTCCGGGCGCGGGTCGTGGACATAGTCCCCGACCAGTTCCGTCAATGATGCCCTGCTCATCATGCCTCCACATTCCCCGGTGCCCAGCGTGTCGACTCGACCCTAGGGCGGCAGCTCGCCGAGAGCGAGGGGGAGCACTCCCCGTGGCCGACCCATGTCCATCACCGAAAGGCCGAGACGAAGGAGGTAACGATCTCCCCCTTCGTCCGGTCACGTGCGCTCAGGCGAGCGGCATGCAGACCTCGGTCACGAGGTCCTCGGGAGCAGCCCCAGAAGGGTCGACGAGATACCGGTTGAAGCCGAGGCGCTCGACGGGGTCGTCGAGGTCGCGCCGCGCGGCGAAGGTCAGGCCCTCGGCGGACGCGAACTCCTCGATCCGGGAGTGGGCCTCGCTGATGAGCGTGTACGGGCCCTCGACGTGGGCCTGCACGACCTGCTGCTCGGGGATCTCGTGCACCTCGAGCGGGGCCACCGTCGTGGTCCCGGGTGCCACCGGGAGCCAGATCGACACCGTCGGGTCGGACTCGACGTACTCCGGGTCGTGCTCGAAGACACCGCCCGGCCCGATCGGGACGATCCCCTGCGCGCCGAGCAGAGGCATGAGCTGCTGCCACAGCTGCCCCTCCTGGTCGTACGCGGGGATGGTGCCGCGGAGGGCGATGACGGTGCGGGCGGGGATGCGCTCTTGCGTGACGGTGATGGCGGACATGGTGGAGCCTTCCTGGTCGAGGAGCTGGTCGATGAGAGCCAGCCGCTCCCGGGCCGCGCGCAGCTCGTCACCGAGGGCATCACGCTGCAGGGCAAGTGCCTGCCGGTAGCTCTCGGTGCCGCGGGCGGCGAGGAGGACTGAGATGGCGGACACGGTGAATCCCACGTCACGCAGCCGGCGCACGTGCGCGGCCTCGACGAGCTGCTCCTCGGCGAAGCGGCGATAGCCACTGACGGGGTCGACCTCGGCGGGTACGAGGATGCCGTGGTCGCCGTAGTGGCGCAGCATCCGCACGCTGAGGCGGCTCCGAGAGGAGAACTCGCCGATCGACATGAGTCTCGCGGTGTCGGTCATGGGCTCACTCTGTCCCCTCACACGATGTGAGGGTCAAGCCCGCCGATCACCAGATCGACTCGACCCACTCCGGGTGGTCGATGAAGGGGTTGCGGTTGCCC
>JAKDKQ010000298.1 GCA_030453295.1 Janibacter sp. | reverse complement strand
TCTTCTCCCTCGGCGGCTTCGAGATCAGCGCCGACCACTCCCGGATGGCCTACGCGGTCGACGTGACCGGAGACGAGCGCTTCGACGTCGTCGTCATGGACATCGCCACGCGTGAGGTCCTCGACCAGGCCGTGACCGGGGCCGGCTACGGGCTCGCGTTCTCCCACGACGCCCGCCACCTCTTCCACATCACCGTCGACGACGCGTGGCGCCCGCACGAGGTGTGGCGCCACGAGGTCGGCACCGCCCGCGAGGCCGACACCCTCGTGCACCGCGAGGACGACGAGCGTTTTTGGATGGGTCTGGGCGCCAGCCGCGACGAGCGCTGGATCATGCTCGGCCTCGGCAGCAAGACCACCTCCGAGGTCCACCTCATCGACGCCCACGACCCCACAGGTCCCATGCGCTGCGTCGCCCCCCGGCGCGATGGCATCGACTACGACGTCGAGCCCGCCGACGACCACCTGCTCATCGTGCACAACGAGCGCCAGCCCGAGGGCGACCTCGCCTGGGCACCGCTCGACGCCACCAGCCACGAGCAGTGGCAGCCCCTGCTCGAGCGCGCGGAGGGCGAACGCTTCGTCGGGATCGACGCCTTCGACGACTTCGCGGTCCTGTCGCTGCGCGCTGACGGGCTCCCGGCGCTACGGATCCTGCCGCGGGTCGCGCGCTCGGCTCCCTTCGTCGCGTCCGACTACGGACCGCCGGTGGCGGTGACCTTCGACGACGAGCTGCACAGCGTCGCCCTGGGTCCCGTCTCCGACCCAGACGCCGACCGCATCCGGGTCATCCACGAGTCGTGGGTGGCGCCGCGCTCCGTCCTCGACGTCGTCGTCGCGACGGGGGAGCGCACCGTCCTCAAACGCCAGCCCGTGCTCGGCGGCGTCGAGCTGAGTGACTACGAGCAGCAGCGCACCTGGGCGACCGCGCCCGATGGCACGCAGGTCCCGGTGTCGCTCGTCATGCGCCGCGGCACCGTTGCCGACGGCACCAACCCCGGACTGCTGTACGGCTACGGCAGCTACGAGATGAGCTTCGACCCGTACTTCTCGATCGCGCGGCTGTCGCTGCTCGACCGAGGGCTGGTCTACGCCGTGGCGCACGTGCGCGGTGGCGGTGAGCTCGGTCGGCACTGGTACGACGACGGCAAGATGCTGGCCAAGCGCAACACCTTCACCGACTTCGTCGCGGCCGCCGAGCACCTCCACGAGGCCGGCTGGGTGGCCCGCGACCGCCTCGCTGCCGAAGGGGGGTCCGCCGGCGGTCTGCTCGTCGGCGCGGCGACCAACCTCGCGCCCGACCGCTTCGCGGCCGTGCTCGCCGCGGTGCCCTTCGTCGACGCGCTGACCACGATCCTGCGGCCCGACCTGCCGCTGACGGTGGGCGAGTGGGAGGAGTGGGGCAACCCGCTCGAGGACCCGCAGGTCTACGCCTACATGCGCGGGTACAGCCCCTACGAAAACATTGCGCCCGTGGCCTACCCCGCGGTCCTCGCGACGACCTCGCTGCACGACACCCGGGTCTACTTCACCGAGCCGGCCAAGTGGGTGGCCCGCTTGCGCGAGGTGACCGCGCACGACGCCGAGCGGCCGATCCTGCTGCGCACCGAGATGAGTGCCGGGCACGGTGGGCGCTCGGGCCGCTACGACGCGTGGGAGCAGACCGCCTGGGAGTGGGCCTGGGTACTGGATCGGCTCGGGGCGAGCGAGCGGATCAGGTAGCGGGGTGACCCCTTCGCCGCCGCGACGATTCCGGGGTGACCCCCAGCGGACACGTCGTCTGGCCCGGCCGCTCCTCGTCGTCGCCCGTGACCATCGTGTGGACGAGGAGCTCATCGACGAGATCGGTCGGCGGATGATGACCCGGGACGAGGGCGGCGCCGCCCTCGTGCGCGCCATCGGGCTGCCCGCCGACGACCCGGAGCGGGTGTCGATGGCGCAGGTGCGTCAGGCTCTCACCGACGGGAGCGCCGGGGCCCGGGCGCCGGCGGCGCTGCGTGACTTCTTCGCCGCGGTGACCACCGACCCGCCCTGGCTGGACCGCGACCTCGTCGAGCGAGGCGCCCGCGGCTACCGCCGCCTCGGGCAGAGTCGCGACGATGCCCTGCTCATCCTCGGTCTCATCGGTGGTTACCGCTTCGGTGGTCCGACCGAGCTGCTCGTGGCCACGGGCGGACTGACCGGCGACCGCGCGATGCGACGGCTCGGGGAGACCCAGGCGTGGACCCACCAGGTCAGCCGTCCCGGTGGGCTGCAGCCCGGCGGCGAGGGCTGGTCCACGACGCTGCACGTGCGGCTCATGCACGCCCTGCTCGCGAGCCGCTACGAGGTGCCGGGCAGATATGACATCGCCGGCCACGGGCTGCCGATCAACCAGTCCGACTCCGCGGCGACTCTCGGCCTCTTCAGCGGGGCAGCGATCATCGGCTGCCGTGCACTCGGGCGGCTCGTGCCCAGGGAGGACTCGCGGGCGATCATGCACCTGTGGCGCTATGTGGGATGGCTGTTGGGGGTCGACGAGGACTGGCTCACCGACTCCGAGCGCGAGCAGCACCGATTCAACGCGCACATCGTGCTCGCCCAAGGGCCGCCGACCCCCAACGGCGCTGTGCTCTCGCAGCCGCTCGTCGACGGGCTGCGCGACGAGCGCACCGGCGGGCTGCTGCAGCGAGCCCGGGGCGTGTGGGCCCGCGAACGCATCCTCAGCCTGGCGCGACCCATGCTCGGGGCGCAGAGCCTGCGTGATCTCGAACTGCCGGTGCGCCCCGGATGGATGGTGCCGGCGACGATCGCGCGCAACCTGCTCGAGTCGGGTCTCGTCGCGCGCACCGAGCGAGGGCGACGCTGGCTGGAAGAACGGTCGGATCGCCGCTACGAGAGGGACTTCGACCTGCGGCTGGGCGACGACGCGCGGGCCCCTCGCGCCCTGCCGAGCTGACCCGGCGGTCACCTGCGGGGGCGCACCTCGCCCCCGGTGGCTCAGGCGTCGTCCAGCTGCGTGGCCAGCACCGTCGACCACGTGCGCACGATCCGACGACGGCGCTTGGAGTCGTCGGTGAGCAGGTCGGCCAGGGCCAGACCCCGGCCGAGGTCGAGGGTGGCCTGGATGAGGGTGCGCACGTGCGGGTCGCTGTCGTCGA
>JAKDKQ010000297.1 GCA_030453295.1 Janibacter sp. | reverse complement strand
ATCCACGGCATCGTCGGCCGCTCCGGCGCCGGCAAGTCCACGCTCATCCGCTGCCTGACCGGCCTCGAGAAGCCCACCGCCGGCACCGTCGACCTCGACGGGACCGACATCCCGGCGCTCACCGGCGATGCCCTGCGCGCCGTCCGCCGACGTTTCGGCATGGTCTTCCAGCACGCCAACCTGCTCGACTCGCGGTCGGCAGCGGACAACATCGCCCTGCCGCTGGAGATCGCCGGCTGGACCTCGGCCGAGCGACGGGCCCGAGTCGCGGAGCTGCTCGACCTCGTCGGCCTCACCGACCGCGCGGACAACCACCCCGGCCAGCTCTCCGGTGGCCAGCAGCAGCGTGTCGGCATCGCCCGCGCCCTGGCGACACGGCCGGACATCCTGCTGTGCGACGAGCCGACCTCGGCCCTCGACGCCGGCACGACCCGCCAGATCCTCGGCCTGCTGCGCGACCTGCGCGAGCGCCTCGGGATCACCGTCGTGATCATCACCCACGAGCCCTCCGTCGTCCGCGAGGTCTGCGACACCGTGACCCTGCTGGCCGACGGCACGGTCCTCGAGACCGGCGCCATCGGCGATGTCGTCGCCGATGCCAGCGGCCAGCTCCACCGGGACCTCGTCCCCCTTCCTCCCCTGCCGCTGGAGCACGAGGGTGGCTACGTCGAGGTCGCCCTCGGCGACGCTCGCTCGGGCACGACGAGCGTCGATGCGGTCCTGGCCCTCCTGCGCGAAGGGGGTGTGCCCGCCGAGGTCGCAGCGGCCACCCTCGAGACCATCGGCGGACGCCGGGTCGGACGCATCCAGCTCGAGGTCGACCCGGCTCGCACCGGTGACGCGGTCCGCCTCCTCGAGGCTGCACACCTCTCGCCGGAGGTGGCGGCATGATCGCCCTCGCCACCCTCACGACAGAGGGACAGTGGCTCGACAACCCGATCATCCAGCAGGCGGTGCCGACCGCGATCTGGGAGACCCTCGCGATGACGGCCGTCGCCGGCGTCCTCACAGCGCTCCTCGGGATCCCCCTCGGCGTGCTGCTCTTCACGACCTCCCCCGGAGGGACCGCGCCCAACGCCTTCCTCAACCGCGTCGTCGGGGCCGTGGTCAACATCGGCCGGTCGCTGCCCTTCCTCATCCTGATGATCTCGATCATCCCGTTCACCCGCCTCGTCGTGGGCACCTCCATCGGCTGGCAGGCCGCCGTCGTCCCCCTGACGGTCGGCGCGATCCCCTTCTACGCGCGGCTCGTCGAGACCTCGCTGCGAGAGGTCACCGCCGGCAAGGTCGAGGCCGTGACGATGATGGGCGCCAGCCGGGGAGAGATCACCCGCAAGGTCCTCCTGCCCGAGGCCCGGTCCGGGCTCGTCGCCGGCCTGACCACGACCGTCATCGCCCTCATCGGCTACACGGCCATGGCCGGCGCCGTCGGAGGCGGCGGTCTCGGCGCCGTGGCGATGAGCTATGGCTACAACCGCTTCGAGTCCGACGTGATGATCGTCTGCGTCGTGCTGCTCGTCGTCATCGTCACCGTGGTCCAGGTCGTCGGCGATCTCGTCGCCCGCCGCCTCGACCGCCGCTGATCAACCACCCCTCCCACGCCACCGCACCACGACTCGAAAGGACACCCATGTCCCCCTTCCGCACCACGACCCGCGCTGCCGCGGTCATCATCATCACCTCCCTGGGCCTCTCGGCCTGCGGGTTGGCCAAGGGTGACTCCGAGGGCCCCGCGGCCGACGACAAGGGCGTCACCACCATCACCGTCGGTGCCTCCCCGACCCCGCACGCCAAGATCCTGGAGTTCGTCGACAAGGAGCTGGCCCCGGAGGCGAAGCTCGACCTCGACATCACGACCTTCGACGACTACATCCAGCCCAATGTCCAGCTCTCCGAGGGCACGCTCGACGCCAACTACTACCAGCACCTCCCCTACTACGAGGAGCAGGTCACGGACCGCGGGTACGACTTCGCGCACTACTCGGGCATCCACCTCGAGCCCTTCGCGCTCTACTCGGACACCGTCAAGGACGTCAAGGACCTGAAGTCCGGCGCCCAGATCGGGGTCAACAACGACCCGTCCAACCAGGGCCGGGCCCTGCAGCTGCTCGCCGACAACGACGTCATCACGCTCAAGGACGGCAAGGACGCGACCAACGCGACGATCTTCGACGTCGCGGACAACCCGAAGAAGCTGACCTTCAAGGAGACCGACCCGGCCCAGCTGGCTCGCTCCCTGCAGGACCTCGACGCCGCGGTCATCAACGGCAACTACGCCATCGAGGCGGACCTGTCGACCACGGACGCGATCCTCGTCGAGGACGGCAAGGACAGCCCCTACGCCAACTTCCTCGCCGTGCAGAAGGCCAACGAGGACAACCCCGGCCTGAAGAAGCTCGACGAGCTGCTCCACTCCCCCGAGGTCAAGGCCTACATCGAGAAGACCTGGCCCGACGGCGAGGTCCTGCCGGCCTTCTGATCCCCACCCGGCGGACGGTCATTGGGTGGCGCGTGGCCGCCCGCCGGCTCGGTCGTCGCGCACGCCGGTGATCACCGGACGCAGCGCCAGGACGGTCGCGACATCGCCGAGGGCCTGCAGCTCCTCCAGGAGCACCCGGGTCGGCGTCATCAGTCGCGTCCGGCCCTCCGCGTGATCGGTCAGGAGGGCGGTGAGGCCCTCCCAGCGCGAGTCCACGGCTTCGGTGGTCTGGTGGCGCGGCTGCGGCCCATCGGGTCCGATCGCCAGGACGAAGAAGGCCACATCGAAGCGCTTGGGCGAACCCTCGGGCGTCACCCAGCAGTCCCAGGGAAGCAGATCGTCCGGCCCGGCCTCGTAGCCCGTCTCCTCGGCGAGCTCCCGCAGCCCCGTGGCGATCCGGGTGCGGGCCCGTCCCGTCGCGTCCGCCACCGGGCCGTCCAGGTCGGACCACCGCCGCACGTGCTCGCTCTCGAGCTCCTGCGAGAGGGGCAGGTCGGCCCCCTTCGCCTCGTCGCCGGGGTCGCACCGACCGCCGGGGAAGACCGCCACTCCGGCGGCAAAGTCCATCGTGTGCTGGCGGTGCTGGACGAAGACCTGCAGGCCCTCGCGTCCGTCACGCACCGGGATGACGCTGACGGCCGGCCGCACGACGACCGCGGTCACT
>JAKDKQ010000039.1 GCA_030453295.1 Janibacter sp. | reverse complement strand
AGGTCGTGGATCAGCTGGGCGAGGTCCTCGATCGAGTAGATGTCGTGGTGGGGCGGCGGGCTGATCAGGCCCACGCCCGGTGTGGAGTGCCGGGTGCGCGCCACCCAGGGGTACACCTTGGGACCGGGCAGCTGCCCCCCTTCGCCGGGCTTGGCGCCCTGCGCCATCTTGATCTGGATGTCGTCGCTGTTGGTGAGGTAGGCCGAGGTGACGCCGAAGCGGCCCGAGGCGACCTGCTTGATCGAGCTGCGCCGCTCCGGGTCCATGAGGCGGTCGAGGTCCTCGCCACCCTCACCGGTGTTGGAGCGCGCCCCGAGACGGTTCATCGCGACCGCGAGGGTCTCGTGCGCCTCCTGGCTGATCGAGCCGTAGCTCATGGCGCCGGTGGAGAAGCGCTTGATGATCGCGCCGATCGGCTCGACCTCGTCGATGGGGATCGACGCACGCTCCTCCCCGTCGGCCAGGGCGAAGAGCCCGCGGAGGGTCATCAGACGCTCCGACTGCTCGTTGACCCGGGCCGTGTACTGCTTGAAGATGTCGTACCGGCGCGCCCGCGTGGAGTGCTGGAGCCGGAAGACCGTGTCGGGGTCGAAGAGGTGCGGCTCGCCCTCGCGACGCCACTTGTACTCGCCGCCGACCTCGAGCTTGCGGTGCGGCGGGCGCATCCCCTCGGGCGGGTAGGCCGTGGCGTGACGGGCCGTCGCCTCGGCGGCGATGACGTCGAGACCGACCCCACCGAGCTGGCTCACGGTGCCGGTGAAGTACTCGTCGACGAGCTCCTGGCTCAGGCCGAGCGCCTCGAAGACCTGGGCGCCACGGTAGGAGGCGACGGTCGAGATGCCCATCTTGGACATCACCTTCAGCACGCCCTTGCCGAGGGCCTTGATCAGGTTGCGCACCGCGGTCTCCTCGTCGACCGTGGTGATGACCTCACGTCGGACCATGTCCTCGACGGACTCCATCGCGAGGTACGGGTTGACCGCCGCCGCGCCGTAGCCGATGAGCAGCGCGACGTGGTGGACCTCCCGGACGTCGCCGGCCTCGACGATCAGGCCCACCTGGGTGCGGGTCCTCTCGCGGATGAGGTGGTGGTGCACGGCCGAGGTCAGCAGGAGCGACGGGATCGGCGCCAGGTCCCGACCGGAGTCGCGGTCGGACAGGACGATGTAGCGCGCTCCGTTGGCGATCGCCTCGGAGACCTCGGAGCAGATCCGGGTGAGCTCGGCGCGCAGTCCCTCCTCGCCGGCCAGGACGTCGAAGAGACCGCGCACGACGTGGCTGGCGCGTCCCGCGTGGTCGCGGTCGGCGTCGATGTGGACGATCTTGGCCAGCTCGTCGTTGTCGATGACCGGGAAGGGCAGCACGACCTGGCGGGCGTGCTGCGGGTCGGCCGAGAGGATGTTGCCCTCCGGTCCGATGGCCGTGCCCAGGGCGGTGACGAGCTCCTCGCGGATGGAGTCGAGCGGCGGGTTGGTCACCTGGGCGAAGACCTGGGTGAAGTAGTCGAAGACCAGCCGCGGCTTCTGCGACAGGACGGCCACCGGGGTGTCGGTGCCCATCGACCCGAGGGCCTCCAGGCCCGTGCTCGCCATCGGCGTCAGCAGGATCTTCAGCTCCTCCTGCGTGTAGCCGAAGGTCTGCTGACGTCGGGCGACGGAGGCCGGGGTGTGCAGGATGTGCTCGCGCGGCGGGAGGTCACCGAGCATGATGCGACCGTCGTCGAGCCACTCTCCGTAGGGGTGCTCCCCCGCCAGCTGGCCCTTGATCTCGTCGTCCTCCACGATCCGACCTTCTGCGGTGTCGACGAGGAACATCCGGCCCGGCATGAGCCGGCCCTTCTGGACCACGTGCTCCGGCTGGAGGTCCAGGACCCCCGACTCGGAGGCGAGCACGACGAGACCGTCATCGGTGACCCAGTAACGGCCCGGCCGCAGGCCGTTGCGGTCCAGGACCGCGCCGACGTAGCGGCCGTCGGTGAAGGTGACGCAGGCCGGCCCGTCCCACGGCTCCATGAACATCGAGTGGAACTCGTAGAAGTCCTTGAGCTCCTGCGGCATGGTCGCGTGGTTCTCCCACGCCTCCGGGATCATCATCAGCACCGAGTGAGGAAGGGAGCGACCGCCCAGGTGCAGCAGCTCCAGGACCTCGTCGAAGGACGCGGAGTCCGAGGCCTCCGGCGTGCAGATCGGCATGATCCGCTGCAGGTCGCCCGGGATGATGTCGCTGGAGAGCAGCGACTCCCGCGCCCGCATCCAGTTGCGGTTGCCCTTGACCGTGTTGATCTCGCCGTTGTGGGCGATGAAGCGGAAGGGGTGGCTGAGCGGCCAGCTCGGGAAGGTGTTGGTGGAGAAGCGCGAGTGGACCAGGGCCAGCTCGCTCTCGAAGCGCTCGTCGGACAGGTCCGGGTAGAAGGGCTCGAGCTGCCCCGTGGTGAGCATCCCCTTGTAGACGATGGTGCGGGCGGACAGCGAGGCGAGGTACACCCCGGTCTCTCGCTCCGCGCGCTTGCGGGTGACGAAGGCCAGCCGCTCCAGCGTCAGACCGGAGACCTCGCCGCCGGGTGCGGCGACGAAGAGCTGCCAGAAGTCGGGCATGCAGTCGCGCGCCATCTGGCCCACGATGTCGCGCTGGACAGGGACCTGCCGCCAGCCGAGGACCTGCAGGCCCTCCTCCCTGGCGATCGCCTCGATGCGCTGCGTCATCGTCTCGCGCTCGGCCGCGTCGGTCGGCACGTAGGCGGTGCCGACGGCGTAGTGGCCGGCCTCGGGCAAGGCGAAGTCGACGACCTCACGGAAGAAGCGGTCGGGGACCTGCGACAGGATGCCCGCGCCGTCACCGACGAGCGGGTCGGCACCGGTGGCTCCACGGTGCTCGAGGTTGGTCAGGGCCAGCAGCGCGTGCTCGACGATGTCGTGCCCCGCGTGCCCCCGCATGGTGGCGACCATGGCCACGCCGCAGGCGTCCTTCTCCGCGTCCCGCCGGTACAGACCGGTGTCAGGGGGAAGTGCCGACCAGCGCTCATAGGGGGAGAAGGACTTTGGGGTCACGTCGGTCACCGTCCTCGGTGTGTGGGTTCGAGAAGAGGCCCGGCGTTCGTGTGGCGAACGACGGGCGCTTCGTCAGGGATGGGCGCGGACGTCGGCGGCCGCGGTGGGCTGAGTGTACAGCGATTGTGTCTTACCTAGTGAGAGTTCATGTCTCACTAGATGAGATTCTCGCCTCATCGGGCTCCTCGGCCCTGCGACCGAGGAGGATGTAGAGAACCACACCGAGGACGAAGACGAGGATGCTCGTCCAGATGTTGACGCGCAGACCGAGGATCGTGTTGGCCGCATCCGTGCGGATCATCTCGATGAAGAGCCGCCCGACGGGGTAGCCACCGATGTAGAGGGCCATCACCTGCCCGGGTGCGAAGCGGACCCGCCGGTCGAGCACGAGCAGGAGCACGGCGAGCCCGAGAAGGAAGAGGGACTCGTAGAGGAAGGTCGGGTGGAAGGTCCCGAGCACCACGGGTTCGCCGGCGCCGTCGACCACGGCCCGGCCCGTGCTGCTGTCCCACCGGTGGATCTCCAGACCCCAGGGCAGGTCGGTGCGGGGGCCGTAGATCTCGTTGTTGAACCAGTTGCCCCAGCGGCCGATGGCCTGGGCGACGAGGATGCCCGGCACGGCGGCGTCGGCGAAGGTGAGGAATCGCACTCCCTCCTTGCGGCAGCCGATCCAGGCACCCACGGCGCCCAGGGCGACGGCTCCCCAGATGCCAAGGCCCCCTTGCCAGATCTTCAGCGCGTCGACGGGGTTTCCTCCGTCGCCGAAGTACGGCTGGGGCGTGGTGATGACGTGGTAGAGCCGACCACCGATGATCCCGAAGGGCACCGCCCACATGGCGATGTCCAGGACGACGCCCGGCTCTCCCCCGCGGTCCTGGAGGCGTCGATCTCCCATCCAGACGGCCACGAAGATCCCGGCGAGGATGCACAGGGCATAGGCGTGGATCGTCAGGGGACCGAGCTCGATGACCCCGACGCTCGGCGAAGGGAGGGCTGCCGGGATCACTGCGTCTGCACCAGGTCCGCGGGGACCGTGCCGGAGGTGAGGACCGTGGTCAGCGTGGCCGTGTCGGCCTTGCGGGCGCTCGGGTCGATGAGAGCGCCCCAGCTGCCGTCCGTGATGGTGGCATCATCGACGCTCTTGACGTAGTTGACGTCTGTGCCCTTGTCGGTGCGCTCCTGCCAGGCCTTGCGGTCGTTCGTGGTCATGCTGACTCCTCGTGGGCAGGGAAGAGGGCCCGGTCGAGCCCCAGGTCGCGGGCGATCTCCGGGCCGTACTTGGTCTGGCTGGCCATGAGCAGCGTGCCGGACCCAGCGCGACACCCCGAAGGCTACGACGCCGAGGACCAGGCTGGTGACGAGGCCGATGTGGTCTCGCAGACGGCCAGCGGTCACGCGCGTCCCCGGACGCCCTCGGCCAGCTCTGCAGTCAGCTCGCGCAGGGCCGCGAGGCCCTCGTCGCGTCCGCGGTCGAGCAGGGTGCTCACCAGGGCGGAGCCGACGATCACGCCGTCGGCGAAGGAGGCGACCTCGGCCGCCTGCGCGCCGTTGCTCACGCCCAGACCCACGCACAGCGGCAGGTCGGTCGCCTCGCGGACCCGGGCGACGAGCTCGGGAGCGCGGCTGCCGACGCTGCCGCGGGTCCCGGTGACGCCCATGGTGGAGGCGGTGTAGACGAATCCGCTGCAGGCGTGGGTGACGACGGAGATGCGCTCGGTGGTCGAGCTCGGGGCGACGAGGAAGATTCGGTCGAGGCCGTGGCGCTCACTGGCCTCGTGCCACTCGCCGGCCTCCTCGGGGACGAGGTCCGGCGTGATCATGCCGGCGCCGCCCGAGGCGGCGAGGTCGGCCGCGTAGCGGTCGACACCGCGACGCAGCACGAGGTTCCAGTAGGACATGACGACGGGCACCGCACCGGCGTCCTTGACCGCGGCGGTCGCGCGGAAGACGTCGTCGACGTGGACCCCCTTCGCCAGGGCCTCGGTCGCGGCCCGCTGGATGACGGGGCCGTCCATGACGGGGTCGCTGTAGGGCATCCCGACCTCGACGATGTCGGCGCCTGCCTCGGCGAGCGCGGTCATCGCGGCGAGCGAGCCCTCGACATCGGGGTAACCGACGGGCAGGTAGCCGATGAGAGCGGCCCGGCCCTCGGCCTTGCACCGGGCGAAGACCTCCTCGAGCGCGCTCATGCGTCTGTGTCCTTGTCGACGAGGCCGAACCACTCGGCGGCGGTGTGCATGTCCTTGTCCCCACGCCCGGAGAGGTTGACGAGGAGCAGCGCGTCGGGACCGAGCTCCTTGCCCACGTCGAGCGTCGCGGCGAGCGCGTGCGCCGACTCCAGTGCCGGGATGATGCCCTCGGTGCGGCACAGCAGCTGGAAGGCGTGCATCACCTGCTCGTCCGTGGCGTACCGGTACTCGGCCCGCCCGCTGTCGCGCAGGTAGGAGTGCTCCGGTCCGACGCTCGGGTAGTCCAGGCCGGCCGAGATGGAGTGCGTCTCCAGCGTCTGGCCCTCGGCGTCCTGCATGAGGTAGCTCATCGCGCCGTGCAGCACCCCGGGCTCGGCTGTGGCGAAGCGGGCCGCGTGCCGGCCGGTGTCGATCCCGTCGCCGCCGGCCTCGACCCCGATCAGGCGCACCCCTGCGTCGGTGACGAAGCGGTGGAAGATCCCCATGGCGTTGGACCCGCCGCCGACACAGGCGATGACCGCGTCGGGCAGGCGGCCGGTCAGCTCGAGAACCTGCTCGCGGGCCTCCTCGCCGATGATCTTGTGGAAGTCGCGGACCATCTCGGGGAAGGGGTGGGGTCCGGTGACCGTGCCGAGCACGTAGTGCGTGTGGTCGACATTGGTCACCCAGTCACGCATGGCCTCGTTGATGGCGTCCTTGAGCGTCGCGCTGCCGTGCTCGACGGCCACGACGGTCGCACCGAGGATCTTCATCCGCGCGACGTTGAGAGCCTGCCGCTCGGTGTCGACCTTGCCCATGTAGATCGTGCACTCCAGGCCCATGAGCGCCGCGGCCGTGGCGGTGGCCACTCCGTGCTGCCCGGCCCCGGTCTCGGCGATGACCCGACACTTGCCCATGCGCTTGGTCAGCAGCGTCTGGGCGAGCACATTGTTGATCTTGTGGCTGCCCGTGTGGTTGAGGTCCTCGCGCTTGAGGATGATCCGGGCGCCGCCGGCGTGCTCGGCGAAGCGCGGGACCTCGGTGATGATGCTCGGGCGACCGGTGTAGGTGCGGTGGAGCGTGGCCAGCTCGTCGATGAACTCGGGGTCGACCAGGGCCTTCTGCCGGGCCTCGTCGAGCTCCTCGAGGGCCGGGATCAGGGCCTCGGGGACGTAGCGACCGCCGAAGGCGCCGAAGCGGCCGGGGACGTGCACCTCGGCCGGGGCGGGCTCGGCCTGCTGGGACCGTGACTGCTCGGTGCTCATGTCGTCCTCACTCATGCGCTGGTTGCCGCCTCGATCATCGACCGGACGCCCTCGGCGGGGTCGCCACCGACGACCAGGGCCTCGCCGACGAGGATCGCATCGGCGCCGGCCCTGGCGAAGAGCGCGGCCTCCGTCGGGCCGGTGACGCCGGACTCGGCGACCCGCACGCACGAGGCGGGGACCAGCGGAGCCAGCCGGGCGAAGGTGTCGGTGTCGACGGCCAGGGTCTTGAGGTTGCGGTTGTTGACCCCGATGACCGTGGCGCCGAGGTCGACGGCGCGAGCGGCCTCGGCCTCGTCGTGGACCTCGACGAGGCAGGTCATCCCGAGCGAGCCGGCCAGCGCCATGAGGTCGGCCAGGCGGCGGTCGTCGAGTGCAGCGACGATGAGCAGGATGATGTCCGCGCCGTGGGCCCGAGCCTCCCAGACCTGGTACTCGCTGACCATGAAGTCCTTGCGCAGGACCGGCAGGTCGACCGCGGCCCGGACGGCGTCGAGGTCGTCGAGGCTGCCGCCGAAGCGACGCTGCTCCGTGAGGACGGAGACGGCGCTCGCTCCTCCGGCCTCGTAGGCGCTGGCGAGCGCGGCAGGGTCGGCGATGTCGGCGAGGGCGCCCTTGCTCGGGCTCGAGCGCTTGACCTCGGCAATGACGGAGAGCCCGGGCCGGCGCAGCAGCGCCTCCGCGTCCCGCGGGGCGGGCATCCCGTCGCACTGCCGCTGGAGGCGCTCGAGCGAGGTGGTGGCCTCGCGTCCGGCGAGGTCCTGACGGACCCCTTCGATGATCTGGTCGAGGACGCTGGGCATGCCGACAGGCTAGTCGACGCTCGGGTCGTCCCCGAGAGTGACCCGGTCCCAGTCGGAGTCGACCCGCTCACCACGCTGCCCGCTGACCGAGCCGGCGTCAGGATCGGTGATCGGGCGCTCGTACTTGCGACCGAGACCTCCCCACCGCCGTCCGCCCACGAGGCCGCCCACGAGGGCGAGCAGCAGGATGAGCGCGGCGATGATCGCGATCCACGGCCAGACCGTCGCGGTCCCCGTGGCCTCGAGCGTCGCCGTCCCTCCGGAGTCGGTTGCGGCGGCCGCGCCGAGCACGTTCGGCGCGTCGAAGATGGCACGGACCGACAAGGACGCGACTCCGGCGGCGACGAGCCCCAGGACCGTCAGGGAGATCCAGCGCCCCACCCGGCCCGAGGTGGTCGCAGCGATGGCTGCAGCCATCGCCACGAGCGCGAGCCCGGCCAGTCCCGGGGCGGCCTCGGTCCCGAGGGCAGAGTCGCGCACCGGCCCGGCCACTCCGTCGACGGTGCCGGTGATCCACTCGGCGCGGCCGGCGGCGAGCAGGACGATGCCGCCGGCGATGGCCAGCAGCACGACGACGACCTTGCGACCCAGGACCTTCATCGGCCGACCCCGACCGGACGGACGGCTCTCGCGGACGCGACGGCGGCCAGTGCGCTGCCAGCCTTGTGCACGGTCTCCTCCTGCTCGAGGCTCGGCACGGAGTCGGCGACGATGCCGGCACCGGCCTGCACGTGCGCGACGCCGTCCTTGACGAGCGCCGTGCGGATGGCGATGGCCATGTCCATGTCCCCGTGGAAGTCGAGGTAGCCGACGACTCCCCCGTAGATGCCCCGGCGACTGCGCTCGTACTGCTCGATGAGCTGCAGGGCGCGTGGCTTGGGTGCTCCCGAGAGGGTGCCCGCCGGGAAGGTGGCCACGAGGACGTCGAAGGCGTCGACCCCCTTCGCCATCTCGCCGACGACGGTCGACTCGAGGTGGATGACGTGGCTGTAGCGACGCAGGTTCATGAACTCGACGCAGTCGACCGTCCCGGCCGCGCAGACCCGCTGGAGGTCGTTGCGCCCGAGGTCGACGAGCATGACGTGCTCGGAGCGCTCCTTGGGGTCACCGATGAGCTCCTCCTCGAGCTGGAGGTCGTGCTCGGGGGACTTGCCGCGTGGGCGGGTGCCGGCGATCGGGTGGGTGATGGCCCTCCGACCGGTGACCTTGACGAGGGCCTCGGGCGAGGAGCCGACGACCTCGTAGACCGAGCCGTCGGGGTGGGGCAGCCGCACGAAGTACATGTACGGGCTGGGGTTGCTGCGCCGCAGGGCCCGGTAGACCTCCAGCGCGTCGACCGGGCACGGCGTGGAGAAGCGTTGCGACAGCACGACCTGGAAGACCTCGCCCGCGCGGATGTCCTCCTTGGCCTGCTCGACGATCTCCTCGAAGCGCTCGACGGTGACATCGCTGGTCACCTGGGTCCGTGCGGCCGCCACCAGATCGGGGTCGACGGTGGCCACGGTGCTGGGCGCGGGCGCGGCGAGGCGCTCGGTCATCGCGTCGAGGCGCTCCACGGCCTCCTGCCAGGCCTCCTCGACCCGCTCGTCGGTGTCGTCGTAGTTGATGACATTGGCGACGAGCAGGAGTGACCCGTCGCTGTGGTCGAGGACCGCGACGTCGGTGGCCAGGACCATGCCCAGCTCCGGCACACCGAGGACGTCGGGCAGCTCGGACGGCACCTTCTCCCACCGGCGGACGGCGTCGTAGGAGATGGCGCCGACCATCCCCCCGGTCAGCGGCGGCAACCCGTCGATGGGGTCGGTCGACAGGGCCCGGATGGTGGCGCGAAGGGCGGCGGTCGGGTCGCCGTCGGTGGGTACCCCGACCGGTGGCTCGCCGATCCAGTGGGCCCGTCCGTCGCGCTCGGTGAGCGTCGCCCGGCTCTGGGCGCCGATGATCGACCACCGCGACCAGACGCCGCCGTGCTCGGCGGACTCCAGCAGGAAGGTGCCCGGCGCGTCGCCGGCGAGCTTGCGGTAGACCCCGACGGGGGTCTCGCCGTCGGCCACGAGGCGGCGCACGACGGGCACCACGCGCCGGTCGCGGGCGAGCACCTGGAAGGTGTCGAGGTCCGGCCAGGTGCGGCCGGGCGTCAGGTCCGGCACAGACGCCTGTGGCTGGCTCATCGCGACTCCCCCACGACGGCCCCGAGGTCCCCGGCGTCGAAGCAGGTGCGGTCCCCCGTGTGGCAGGCAGCGCCGACTTGGTCCACCCGCACGAGGAGGGCGTCACCGTCGCAGTCGATCGCGACCGAGCGCACGTGCTGGACGTGCCCGGAGGTGTCCCCCTTGCGCCAGTACTCCTGACGGCTGCGGGACCAGAAGGTCACCCGCCCAGTGGTGAGGGTGCGGCGCAGGGCCTCGTCGTCCATCCAGCCGAGCATGAGCACCTCACCGGTGTCGTGCTGCTGGACGATGGCGGCGACGAGGCCCGCGGCGTCACGGGTGAGCCGGGCGGCGAGCTGCTCGGACAGGGGCGAGGACGAAGGGGTGGACACCCTTCGCATTCTGGCACTTCCGCCCCGGGGCACGACGAACCGCCCGCGGGGCCAGCCGTCTCGTTCATCGCCCTGCCGTCCCCCGGGGTTACGCTGCACAGTCAGTCACTACTCTTCTTTTCCTCTCGGAGGCCCGATGATCCGCCACGCCCGCGCCGAGCGCTCTGCCCTGTGCGACACCCTCCTGAGGGTGGGGCCGGACGTCTCCACGCTGTGTGGCGACTGGACCAGCGCCGATCTGCTGGCCCACCTCCTCGTCCGGGAGGGTCGACCGGACCAGGCCGCCGGGATCGTCGCGGCGCCGCTCGCAGGCCGGACCGAGGCCGCGATGGCCACGCTGCTGAGGGACAACGACTTCGAGACGCTCGTGGAGCGGCTGCGCAAGGGCCCGCCGCGCTGGCACCCGATGAGCCTTGCGTTGGTCGACGAGCAGGCGAACCTCGTCGAGATGTTCGTCCACCACGAGGACGTCCTGCGGGCGGATCTGGGCGCTCCGCGGCGCTCGCTGGATCCTGCGCTGGTCTCGGCGTTGGGTGACCGGCTCGCCGTCATGGCCAAGATGCTCTTCCGCCGGACCACAGGGGCCGATCTCGAGCTCGTCACGGCCAAGCGCCGCACACGGGTCGGGTCCGGCAAGGGTCCGGTCGTGGAGATCCACGGCCGCCCGGGCGAGATCATCCTCTTCGGTTTCGGCCGGCAGGCCGTGGCCGAGGTCGAGCTCATCGGGCCTCCAGAGGCCGTCGAGGTCGTGCGCACCACCCGCTACGGCGTCTGACCGGCGGCTGCGACCCGCGCACCCGTCCCCACACATCCGCATCTCCTTAAGGTCGTGCGCCGTGGGTGCGCATTTCCTTAAGGTCGTGCGCACTCTCACGGCTCAGATCCGCATCTCCTTAAGGTCGTACCCATTCCGGGGGTACGACCTCAAAGACGTGCGGGTCTCGGGTCAGTCGGCGCGGCCGCGGCGCACAGGATGGCCAGCGGCGTCCAGGGCGTCCTTGACCGCACCGATCGAGACCTCGCCGAAGTGGAAGATGCTGGCGGCGAGGACGGCGTCGGCGCCCGCCTCGACTGCGGGCGGCATGTGCGCGGCCGCGCCGGCGCCTCCGCTGGCGATGACCGGGATGCTCACCTCGGCGCGCACGGCGCGGATGAGCTCGAGGTCGAAGCCTGCCTTGGTCCCGTCGGCGTCCATCGAGTTGAGCAGGATCTCCCCCGCACCGAGCTGCGCCGCCCGGGCGCACCACTCGATCGCGTCGATGCCCGTGCGCGTGCGGCCGCCGTGGGTGGTGACCTCGAACCCGCCTGCGAGAGAGCCGTCCTCGTGGGTACGACGGCGCACATCGGCCGAGAGCACCAGGACCTGGGCGCCGAAGCGGTCGGCCACCTCGCTGATCAGCTCGGGCCGGTTGATCGCGGCCGTGTTGACGCCGACCTTGTCCGCGCCGCAGCGCAGGAGCCGGTCGACATCCTCGACGGTGCGCACTCCCCCGCCCACCGTGAGCGGGATGAAGACCTCCTCCGCGGTGCGGGTCACGACGTCATACGTCGTCGAGCGGTCGGAGCTGCTCGCGGTCACATCGAGGAAGGTCAGCTCGTCGGCGCCCTCGCGGCCGTACCGACGAGCGAGCTCGACGGGGTCGCCCGCGTCGCGCAGGTTTTCGAAGTTGACGCCCTTGACGACCCGTCCGGCGTCGACGTCGAGGCAGGGGATGACACGCACGGCGAGAGACACACGGGCAGCCTACCGAGAGCGACGGATACGCTTCGGCGCGATGTCGCCCCTCGAGCAGATCCTCGCCCACGCCGCCGCCGGCCCACCGTCCTGCGGCGTCGTCCGCGTCATCGCGATCGACGGGCGCAGTGGGTCGGGCAAGACCTCGCTCGCTGGGGTGGTGGCTCGGGAGTGGGGAGCCCCGGTCGTCTCGATGGATGCGATCTATCCCGGCTGGTCGGGCCTCGCGGCCGCCACTCCCCTGCTGGTCACCCACGTCCTGCAGCCACTGACCGAGGGCGGGCACCCCGTCGTCCCCACCTGGGACTGGCTCGCCGACCGGGCGGGCCCGGTCCTGCCCCTGGCCGTCGACGACCGGTTGGTCATCGAGGGATGTGGGTCGAGCGCCGGTGCGGCATCACGTCTCGAGGGCACGCGGGTGTGGCTCGACGGTCCCGCGGACCTCCGTCGCCAGCGTGCGCTCGACCGTGACGGCGCGGTCTTCGCGGAGCACTGGGAGATGTGGGCCGAGCAGGAAGCAGCCCTCTTCGCCGCTGATCGCACCCGTGAGCGAGCCCACCTCACCTTCGAGATGTCACCCGCAGGTGGACCCGTCGATGATCGACCTACCGGCCGATGAGATCAGCGAGGCGCTGTGCCTCGTCCACGGATGCCGGGCCGTCGGAGCGCTGGATCGCCATGACCGCCACATCCATCCCGTCGGCCAGGTCGAGCCGGGGCCAGGGCATCCCCTGCGAGAAGCGGACGGCCGTGATGTCCTCCCACGCCACCAGCTCGCCCGGGCCCAGGTTGCGCACCCAGAGCCCCTCGGCGGTGGGTCGTGCGTGGATCGTCGCGTAGCGGGTCATGAAGACGGCGACGCCGCCTCCGATCAGGACACACGTGATGCGGTCCATGATCCCGAAGCGCTCAGGCATCGCGATGGCGAGCACGACCGAGCCCACGAGGATCGCCGCACCGAGGGTGGCCGACACGACGCGACCTCGGGTGGGGCGGAAGGTCGGAGCGCTCGCCCTGTCCGGCAGGGTCATAGTCGGCACGCGGAGATCTCGGTGACGAGGATGGCCCGCGCGCCCAGGTCGTAGA
>JAKDKQ010000296.1 GCA_030453295.1 Janibacter sp. | reverse complement strand
CGGCGGGTGCCGATCATGCCACCCGACACCATCCGCACCCTCCCGTTTGGTACCGCGCTCGTTCTGCTGCGCGCCGCATCGCCCATCGTCATGCGGATGCGCGTCTGGACCGACAGGCCCGACGCGGCCGAGTTGCGTGCTGACCGGGCTGGCATCGAGGCGACGCTGCAACGACGCTCGTAGGAGATGGCGGGCGCACCTGCCTGGCATGGAGGTCCTGAACTGTGGGGCCGTTGATGTCAGGAGGAACGTCTGATGGCTATCCGAACTCACCAGTCTCTGTCAGGGTATGTCGCTACCGAGCCGAACACGGACTCGACCCGCGAGGGTACGCCGAGGTTCTATGCCCGCGCGGGTCAGCGGCAGGGCCTCCGGGAACCGGACGGCACCTACACCAAGCTGCAGACCCAGTATGTGCCAATCGTCGCCTACGGCGACGCGGCCGAGGAAGCCGCCGCGCTGCTGGCCAAGGGTGTCGGCTTCGTCGCCGAGGGTCGGTTCCGCCCGGTCAAGTATGAGAAGGACGGCAGGACGATCACCGGCCACGAGTTCGAGGTCTGGAAGATTGGACGCCGCCGCAGCGCCGACGATCACGCCACCGCAGTCGAGGCACCGGCCGAACAGGTCACCCATCGTCGTGATGTGCCGGCGGAGTTCACCGCCCAGCACGGCACCCGCCCCGCTGTCAGCGCGCTGGCGATGTGAGGCGATCATGGCCGACAACAACACCCAGCCCGACCGGGCTGAACCCGACCGGGCTGAACCCGACCTGGCCGAACCCGAGCTGTCCGAGGACGAGCAGAGTGAGGGCTTCGATGGCCCGCTGATCCCCGAGCCGCCGCATCCGATCAACTGGAACCTGCTCACCGCCGATGACGCCGAAGCCGAGTGGCTGGAGCTGAACAAGTGGGTCAACTGGTTGCATCACACCTACGGCTTGGGAGCGTCGGTACTGCCGCCGTTCTGGCACCGCCACTCCGAACTTGTCTGGGAGCTCTCAGCCCTGCACCTGCACTGGTTGTGCGCCTACGATCCCGAGGAGAATGGGTCTGCGCCCTTGGGGTGGCACCGCGACTTCGCCGAAGCCCGGGGTCGGCTCCGTGACTGGGTCGCCGCGTCCGGCACCCGGCTGGACCGGGACCGGCCCACCCGGCAGACCGCCTGGCCCGGCGAGGACCCCGCCGGACCGGTCGAGGACATCATCATCTCGAACCGCGACCAAGACTTCGTGGAATGGATGCACGCCGACGTCGCTGCCCGCCGCCAGGCCGAGGACGAGTTCTACGCTGGCCTCGACCCGACGACGGGGGAGTTGCCGTGAACATGCGGCGCCGACCGGTTACACCGCCGGGTGCGGAGCCTGTGAAAGGTGAGACGGTGAACCAGCCGCCTGCGTGGGCGGAGGACTTCGATGTTCGCGAGTGGACACGGCAGGCATGCGAAGCGTCAGGGGTTTCCTTCGCAGTGACCGATCCCGTCGTGCTGGAACGGCTGCGCACGCTCGTCGCTCACCCCGCTTGACCCCTGCACGCCACGAACACCCGGTGTTCCGTCAGGCTTTGAAGGTGAGCTGCACTCTCTCGGGACGGAATCGGGGACCGCAGCTCGGATCGGGACGGACGATGAGTGTGTCGATCAGCGCGGTCAGGATCGCCCGCTTCTGCCCGACCGTCCACTCCTCGTGCCAGGCATGTCGCACGGCGTCCTCGTCGCCGACAGGGAGTCCTTTGAGAGCGTCGCCGCGGTTGAGGGTGCCGAGAGTGGTTTCGGCGTCCCTGACCGCGTTCTGCGCCGCGACACGGCCAGCGTGGTACTCGCTGCGGGCCAGGAGGCCCGCACCGTAGTCGCGGGCGAGGTCCTCCATCCGGTGCCGTGCCGCTATGATCCGTCCCATCGCCTCCGCCACCGCACCACCGGTCTTTCCCTCGTCGGCCGGCAGAGTGGTCGCGGCAAGTCGGGCGATGACCGCTTCGGTGACGACTGCTTCTAGCCCGGTTGCGCTGACAGACAGGCCGCCGCGTTCGGGGCGGCCGGGAACAGGCATGCACCGGTAGTAGCGGCGCTTCGCGTCGGACGGGCCGCGACGGTTCTTCCCCGACACCAGACCCGATCCACACTTCCCGCACGTTGCGATCGCGGAAAGTAGGTTGATCGAGGATGCCCCGACTCGGCGATCCGGGTGGGAGAGCATCGCCCGGATGCGGGTCGTCTCATCCGGGGTGATGATCGCCTCCCAGTTCCCCGGTCCCAGAATCTCTCGCCCCGCCGGAGCATCCCCGGCCTTACGTGCCGGCTCATACGCCCGCTGCCCCGAGATACGCGCGGAGACCAGGATCGACTTCACTGTCGTCGCGTGCCACACCCCGAGCGTCTTACCCGTGTGCGCTTGCGGGGCCGGGAACCCCGACTCCTCGTTCAACCACGCCGTGATTGATCGCAGCGACTGGCCTGCGAGAAACCTGTCGGCCATTTCACGGATCACCGCTGCTTGCTCCGAGATCAGCACCCCGCCGGTTCCGTATCCGAACTTCGCGGCGCCGTGCCAGTCGCCGCGTTCGGCCTTCTGTCGATTCGCGCGTCTGATCCGATCGGCCTTGTGCCCGGACTCATATGCTGCCATCGCTACGAGCTGACGAGCCATCAACCGGCCTTCGTGGGTATTGAGGTCGAACGCCCCGCCCATCACCGCCTCGATGCGGATCGGGTGCGACTCCACCAGGTCGATCAAGTCTTCCAACTCCCGCGGGCGACGGTAGAGGCGATCCACATGCCAGACCACGACCCGCGACGGACCCTGCCGGACACGGGAGAGCATCTTCTCGAACCCGGGACGCTTCTTGTTCAGATACGCCGACGTGTCATTGTCCATGAACACGTCACCATCGGCCACGTCTAAGCCGAGCCGGTGGCACAAAGCAAGGCAGTCATCGCGCTGCCGTTCAACGCCGGCTTCCTCGCCCGTCCGATCCTCACTGATCCGCAGATACAACAACACCTGCTCTGTGTCACCCCCAGACGCGTTCGCTCGCGGCCTCTCCAACACGTTCGTTGTCATCTCGACACCTCCACTTCACAGGTGCGTCATTCGCACCAAGTGGAGAAGTCGACCATGCTGTCGGCGATCGCCGGGCGATACGACACCGGTGCCCCGATC
>JAKDKQ010000295.1 GCA_030453295.1 Janibacter sp. | reverse complement strand
GTTGGCGGCGGGGACGTGGACCGTCGTGACGAGTCGCTCCACCGGTGCCGACGCCGCTCGTGGCACGGTGGTCGGGTGAGTGTCACGCAGTCGACCGAGACGGTCCCCACCCCCGACTGGGTGCAGGACTGCCTCGATGACTTCGTGACCTACCTGGAGCGGGAGCGTGATCGCTCCGAGCACACTGTCAGGGCATATGTCGGCGACGTGCGCGCCTGCCTCGTCTGGTGCGCCGCCGACGGCAGCGACGGTCTCGCCGACATCACCCTGCACCAGCTGCGGGCCTGGCTCGGGAGCCTCGCCTCGGCGGGGGCTGCCCGCTCCACGCTCTCGAGGCGGTCTGCCGCGATCCGCACCTTGTGTGCGTGGGCGCGCCGCACCGGTCGCATCGAGACGGACCCCGCGCTGCGGCTGGCCTCGCCCAAGCGGCAGCGGACCCTGCCCGAGGTCCTCAGCCGGGAGAGTGCCACCGCAGTCCTCGACGTCGCTGCCGTGGCCGCCGACGACGACGACCCGATCCACCTGCGCAACCGGGCCGTGCTGGAGCTGTTGTACGCCACCGGTATCCGGGTGAGTGAGCTCACCGGTCTCGACATCGACGACGTCGACCGAGGGCGTCGGGTGGTGCGCGTCTTCGGCAAGGGACGCAAGGAGCGCATCGTCCCCTACGGGGCGCCGGCGGACGAGGCACTGGGGGAGTGGCTCGAGCGCGGACGACCGCGTGTGGTGACGGACTCCTCCGGGCCGGCGCTCCTGCTCGGCCGCCGCGGCCGCCGGGTCGACCCCCGCCAGGTACGCGAGGTCGTCCACGCTCTCCTCGCCCATGTCCCGGACGCCCCGGACGTCGGACCGCACGGGCTGCGCCACTCGGCGGCCACCCACCTGCTCGAGGGCGGCGCCGACCTGCGCATGGTCCAGGAGCTGCTCGGCCACTCGTCCCTGGCCACGACCCAGATCTACACCCACGTCTCCCTCGACCGGCTGCGCCGCAGCTACGAGCAGGCGCACCCCCGCGCCTGACCGCGGGTGGAGGTCGACGCGCGGACGATTCGCCGGCGGGTGCACCTCCACCGGAGTGGAGGAGGTCAGACCTCACGGCACCGGGAGCAGGATCACCCGCTGGGCACCGAAGAAGGTCATCGGATCCAGGTACCGCGCCCCTCGTCTGGCGCCGAGGTGGAGACACGTCGCAGGCATGCAGTGGCCGGCCTCGTCGCCGATCCGGCCGATGGTCTCGCCCCGCTCGACGCGGTCGCCGGTACGGGCCGTCGAGTCCACGGGTTCGTAGGTGCTGCGGACCCCGCTCGTGTGCGTGACGGTGATGGTTCCCCGGCCGGCGATGCGCCCCCGATGCGTGATGACCCCGTCGTCGACGGCTGCGACCCGTGAGTCCGGCGTGGTCGCCAGGTCGATGCCCCGGTGGCCCGGGCCCCACCGCTCCTCGGGTGCGTCGAAGGGCGCGACCACATGGGGGCGGACGCCGTCACCCACGGGCCAGGACCAGGTGGCACCCGACGGCGGGGGTGGCGGGCCGATCAAGGACCCGGCCATGAGGAGGGCGAAGAGGGGCGTGGCACTCATGCGGCCAGCGTCCCCCCTTCGTCAGCAGTGGGAGACGCCCTGAGCCGGGCTGTGGACGGAGCGAGTCGCCGGGTCGGGTCTGTGGGTCAGCCGGTGAAGGCGGCCAGCCGGCGGCAGCCCTCCTCGAGGACCTCGTCCCGCTTGCAGAAGGCGAAGCGCACGAGCGTGGCCGTGTCGCTCGGGTCGTCGCAGAACACGGAGACGGGCACCGCGGCGACCCCGGCGGCCTGCGGCAGCGCGAGGCACCACTCGAGCGCATCGGTGACGCCGAGCGGCGCCGCGTCGGCCACGACGAAGTAGGTGCCCTGCGAAGGGCGCACGGCCAGACCGGCCGCGCCCAGGCCCTCGACGAGGAGGTCGTGCCGGGCGCGCAGCGAGTCCCGCAGGTCCTCGAGGGGCCGGGGGCCCATCCGCAACGCGTGGGCGACGCCATGCTGCAGGGGCGAGGCGGTGGTGAAGGTCAGGTACTGGCGCACCACCTGAGCGGCCCGCACGAGCTCGGCCGGCCCGCTGAGCCAGCCGACCTTCCACCCCGTGACGGAGAAGAACTTGCCCGCCGAGCCGATCGTCAGCGTGCGGTCCCACATCCCCGGCAGGGTCGAGATCGGTGTGTGCGCCACCCCGAAGGTCAGGTGCTCGTAGACCTCGTCGCTGATCACCCACGCGTCATGACGACGGGCCAGATCCGCGATGACCTCGAGCTCGCTGGGGGAGAAGACCTTGCCTGTCGGGTTGTGCGGAGTGTTGACGACGACGACGCGAGTCCGCTCGGTGAAGGCAGCGGCCAGCTCGTCGGCCTCGAGAGACAGGTCCGGCCAGCGCAAGGGCACGGTGCGCTTGACCCCACCGGCGAGGGCGATGACGGCCGAGTAGCTGTCGTACGAGGGCTCGATGACGACGACCTCGTCACCGGGGGAGACGAGGGCGAGGATCGAGGCCGCGATCGCCTCGGTGGCCCCCGTCGTCACGAGCACCTCGTCCGCCGGATTCAGGTGTTGGGAGTGATGGTGCGCCTGGTGCTCGGCGATCGCCTCGCGCAGCGCCGGGATGCCGATCGAGGGCGGGTACTGGTTGTGGCCCGCCGCGATGGCCGCGCGGGCGGCGTCGAGGACCTCCGCCGGACCGTCGGTGTCGGGGAAACCCTGGCCGAGGTTGACCGCGTCGTGCTCGAGCGCCAGCGCCGACATCGTGGCAAAGATCGTCTCGGCGTACGGCTGCATCCGGGTGACGAGTGGGTCGCTCATGTCCTGACCTTACGAGCAGCCCCGCGGGATTTCTCCCTTCGTCACCCCCGGCCGTAGGATGGAGGGCACATCCAGTCTGTCTGGGTGAATTCGCGTGCTCCTCACCGGATGACGAGATCTCTCTGATTCCGGGGCACACCACGGCAGTCCCGGCCTCGGCCGGGCGGGGTGGGCCGGAGCACCAGGAGACAACTGACAACCCTTCGACGAGAGGACTTCGGCATGGCCGTCGTCACCATGCGCCAGCTCCTTGAGAGCGGCGTCCACTTCGGGCACCAGACCCGACGCTGGAACCCCAAGATGAAGCGCTTCATCATGACCGAGCGCAATGGCATCTACA
>JAKDKQ010000294.1 GCA_030453295.1 Janibacter sp. | reverse complement strand
CGGGTCTCCCGGGTGGAGGCGCACGCCGGGCGGGTGCGCGTCTGGCTGGAGACCCCCTTCGCCATGAGCGCCGAGGTGACGCCCGCAGCGTTGGCGGCGCTCCCCCTGCGCCCCGGCGACGAGGTGTGGGTGTCGGTCAAGGCGAGTCAGGTGCGCGTCCACCCGGCCGGGGTCAGCTGAGGCGGCCGTCGCGGAAGTCGCGGAAGGCCGCCTTTGACTCTGCGTCGAGGCGCACGATCGACTGACCAGACTGCATGCCCGTGGGGCCCTTGGCGACCGCGTGACCGACCTTGGTCGGGTTGACCCGGTAGAAGGACGCGGTGAAGAGGAGCATCTCCTGCGCCGACAGGTCGCTGCTCGCGTGCTCGTCGATGACGGTGAGTGCCTCGGGCACGGCGCCGGGTCCCTCGACCTTGGCCTGGAGCGCAGCCGCCGCGAGGAGCAGACCCTGGTTGCTGGATCGGTCGAAGTCGCCGCCGGGCAGGCTCTTGCGCTCGCGGGCCCAGATGAGGGCCTGCGCACCACTGAGGTGGTGGCGCCCCTTGGCCATCGAGCCGCCGGTCATGTGGGAGTCCATGGCCTTGGGCGCGACGAAGTCCAGGCCCCCGAGCTCGTCGACGATCTCCTTGAAGCCCTCCATGCCGACCACGACATATCCGTCGACCTCGATGCCGGTGATGCTCTCGACCGAGCGCACCTGGCCGTCCGGCCCGGCAAAGACCATCGACGAGTTGAGCTTGCCGCTGCCGTGGCCCGGGATCGGCACCCACAGGTCGCGTGCGAAGCCCATCAGGCCCGCGCCGCCCGTGCCGTCGACGCCGAGGAGCTGGATCGCATCAGCCCGCGAACGCTCCACCTGCTGCCCCGGCCGGGCGTCCGAGCCGAGGGCGAGGACATGGCGGCGACCACCGAGGTCAGCCGCGCCCTCGTCGCCGAGGCTGGGCCACCATCCACCGACGACCTTCCAGGTCGAGCGGCCCTTGGGTCGTACCGCGAGGGTGACGTCGTCATCCGCGGTGACCACGGCGACCTTGGCCCCGCGCCAGGTGCCGAGCGTCGCCGTGCCGTCCAGCTCGTGGTCGCCGTACTTCTTGGCCACGACCTTGGTCAGGGCCGCAGGCGCACCGGAGACCTCCGACCGGGTGGTGGTCGTGGTCGAGGACGTGCCGGCAGACGACGACGTGGAGGACGACGACGAGGGTGCGTCCTCCCCTTCGTCCGGGGTCGCGGTGCAGGCGGCGAGCGCCAGCGTGATCGCTGTGGTGGTCGCGGCGGTGCGGATGGCGAAGGGAGGTCTCACCCCTCCACCGTAGGTGCGGGTCAGCCGTCCTGCTCGAGGGTGGCCTTGCCCGTCGTGACGTCGACGAGGACATCGACGTCATCGTCGGACGCCGTGTCGATGGTGACCGCCCAGTGGTGCTTGCCGCCCTCTTCCTCGAGCTCGGCGTCGTCGAAGGTGCCGTCGACCTCCTGCAGGGCGGCGTCGATGGCGTCGGCCAGATCAATCGTCGCGGCCTTGAGGCCTGCCCGGTCTTCCTCGTCGACGTCGTCGTCGTCATCATCATCGATCGTGGCGGTTGCGTCAGCGGCGACGTCGACCTCGATGCTCTTGGCGCCCTTGGCGACCTCGACCTCCCAGGACCCGTCGTCGTCCTGGTCGTCGATCTCGTAGGCGGTGCCGCCGGCCTTCTTCTCGGCGGCGGCGATGGCCGCGCGGATCGCGTCGAGGTCGGTGCCGGAGGTCGCGGAGGAGGTGGTGGAGGTCGTCGAGGTCTCCGTGGACGACGCGGTCTGCGAGGTGGCCTCGCTCGTCGACGTCTCCGAGGTCGGGTTGTCCGAGCCGGTCGGGTTGCCCGGGGCGTCGTCCGACCCGCAGGCGGTGACGGCGAGGGCCAGGGTGGCGGTCAGGGCGATGAGGGCGGGGCGCATCTTCTTCATGGCTCCACCATCGCCGTGAAGTGCCCGAAGAGCCAGCCCGAACGCCCATTCTGAAGGGACTCTCACGCAATCCTCACGACCTCCTCATAGAGTGACCGGCATGGCAGCAACGAGGCTCATGTCCACAGAGATCGGTGACGACCTCATCGAGCTCACCCGCTCGATCTGCGACAAGTCCCTGCGGCCGCAGGTCGACGAGGTCGAGGCGCGCGCCGCGACGGAGGAGGTCTTCCCCCGCGAGGTCTTCCGCACCCTTGGTCGGGCGGGCCTGCTGTCGCTGCCCTACCCCGAGGAGCTCGGCGGTGGGGGCCAGCCCTACGAGGTCTACCTGCAGGTCGTCGAGGAGATCGCCTCAGCATGGGGAGCCGTCGGAGTCGGTGTCTCGGTGCACTCCCTCACGGCCTACGCGGTGCACACCTTCGGCACGCCCGAGCAGCAGGAGGCGCTGCTGCCGGACATGCTGTCCGGGGAGACCCTCGGCGCCTATGCCCTCTCCGAGCCTCTCGCCGGCTCCGACATCGGCGCGATGACCACCCGCGCGACGCAGGACGGCGAGGGCTGGCGCATCCGGGGTCGCAAGGCATGGATCTCGCACGCCGGCCACGCCGACTACTACACGACCTTCGCCCGGACCAGCGATGACGGCGGCCGCGGGGTCAGCTGCTTCGTCGTGCCGAGCGACGCCGCGGGCCTGTCCTACGGTGCGCCGGAGAAGAAGATGGGCCTGCACGGCGACACCGTGCGCGAGGTCATCTACGACGACGTCCCGGTGACCGACGACCGGCAGATCGGCGACCTGGGGCGCGGGGTGCCGATGGCCCTCGCCGGGCTCGACGCGGGCCGCCTCGGCATCGCCGCCGTCGCCACCGGGCTCGCCCAGGCCGCGCTCGACGTCGCCGCCAAGTACGCCAACGAGCGCGAGCAGTTCGGTCGGACGATCGCCAGCAACCAGGGCCTGGCCTTCCTGCTGGCCGACATGGAGGCGGCCGTCACGAGCGCCCGGGCGACCTACCTGCACGCCGCGCGGATGCGGGACGCGGGACGCCCCTACGGCAAGGAGGCTGCGGTCGCCAAGCTCATCGCGACGGACGCCTCGATGCGGGTGACGACCGACGCGATCCAGGTGCTCGGTGGCGCGGGCTACACGCAGGACTTCCCCGTGGAGCGCTACTTCCGTGAGGCCAAGGTGACCCAGATCTTCGAGGGGACCAACCAGATCCAGCGGCTGGT
>JAKDKQ010000293.1 GCA_030453295.1 Janibacter sp. | reverse complement strand
TCGGCAAGGTTCATGCGGCGCAGTCGCGTGAACATGTTGCGCATGAGCAACCACAACGCGATGGCGAGGAGAAAAAATACGACGAAGGCCCATATCCCGGGGCTGACCTCGGTGCTGGGGGTATTCACTTCCACTCCTTGACGGTCGATGGGGCACGGCGGTCCAGGAGGGGCTCGGCCCCACCGGTGCGCCGAGCCAGCGCGTCGGCCTCGACGAGACTCGACGGGATGCCAGCGAAGAGGTCGTCCTCCGGCTCGGACGTCTCGACATGGCTGACCGCGATCTCGTACTCCTCGGTCGGCCACAGGTCGGCCTGGACGTCGTTGGACACGGCGAAGAAGAAGCCGTTG
Source organism: Janibacter sp. (assembly GCA_030453295.1). Lineage (GTDB taxonomy): Bacteria > Actinomycetota > Actinomycetes > Actinomycetales > Dermatophilaceae > Janibacter. The sequence goes on along the minus strand of JAKDKQ010000293.1, from coordinate 2,825 downwards.
GGGTCGATCTGGGTGGCGTGCGAGCGCAGCGCGTTGTCGCGCGCGTCGAAGTGGTCCGAGCACGGCACCCACGTGGTCAGGTGACGCTGCGGCCGGCTGCCTGCGCGCTCCATCCACTCGGCGAAGGGAGAGTCCGTCCCCTGGGCGACGAGCGCCTCGTGGAAGGTGCGGATCCGGTCGATGCTGAAGCCGCCGATGTAGTAGAGCTTCAGGGGCTGCCACGGCTCGCCCGCGTGGGGGTAGGCGTCCGGGTCGCCGGCCGCCGCGAAGGCCGCCTCGGAGACCCGGTTGGTCATGACGTGGTCCGGGTGCGGATAGCCACCGTTTTCGTCGTAGGTCGTGACGACGTGCGGACGGAAGCGACGGATCTCGCGCACCAGAGCCTCGGTGGTCACCTCGAGCGGCTCGAGGTAGAAGCAGCCGGCCGGCAACGGCGGTAGCGGGTCCCCCTCGGGCAGCCCTGAGTCGACGAAGCCCAGCCAGGTGTGCTGCACCCCGAGGAAGGCGGCCGCCTTGGCCATCTCCTCACGGCGCACCTGCACGATGTCTCGCAGGATGCGCGAGTCGTCCTTGAGCCCGGGATTGAGCACGTCGCCGCGCTCACCCCCGGTGCAGGTGACGACGAGGACCTCCGCGCCCTCGTCGACATAACGAGCGGAGGTCGCCGCGCCCTTGCTCGACTCGTCGTCGGGGTGGGCATGGACGGCCATGAGCCTGAGTGCTTCCACTACGGGGTCCTCCCGGGGAGGGTGCGCCGCGCGGCCCGGTGTGCCGCAGCGGTCTGGTGTCACGGACAATGGAGTCCATCCTCTCACCGCGCGCCGACGCTCTCGACGACAGTCGGCTGCTCTCCCTTCTCCCCAGGAGCCTCCATGACCTCCGGCGCCCCGCAGACCGAGCCCGACTGGGACCCGGAGCGCGAGGAGGCAGAGGCGGAGGCCAACCCGGACCGCGGACAACGCCGCTGGTGGGTCCTCGGCGGCTTCCTCGTCGTCGTCGCGGCGGCCATGACGATCTGGTACGGCGTGTCGGCCACCGAGGGCGCAGTGACGACCACCGACATCGGCTTCGAGCGCAACGGCGAGCGCGAGATCGTCATGATCTTCGACGTCACCCGCCCCACGGGCACTGCCTTGTCGTGCACCGTGACCGCGATGGACGACAACTACGCGCGGGTGGGGACCACGGCGCACGCCGTCCCGGCCAGCGATGAACGCACCACACGGGTGAGGGCGGCCGTCCGCACCACGACCACGGCTGTCACCGCCACGGTGCCGGAGTGCGCAGTGGTGGACTGACGCCCACACCCGAGGCGCGAGGGCGTTACACTGGTCCTTTACACGCAACCGTGGGTCTGGACCGATCGGTCCAGACCTTTGTGCATCGTCCGACGCCCGGGATGCATCGCGGTTCACCGTCCGTGAGAGGCCGACACGCGGCCTCGCACGACCTGATGCAAGGAGTTCCCGTGCCCCAGACTGCGTCCAACGCGTCGTACCTGACCCAGGAGGCCTTCGACCGACTCCAGGCCGAGTTGCGCGAGCTCTCTGGCCCGGGTCGGGTCGAGATCGCCAAGCGGATCGAGTATGCCCGCGAGGAGGGGGACCTGAAGGAAAACGGCGGGTACCACGCCGCCAAGGAGGAGCAGGGCAAGATGGAGGCCCGCATCCGCCAGCTCAAGCAGATCCTCAGCACCGCGACCGTCGGAGAGGCCCCGCCGGACGACGGCGTCGTCGAGCCCGGCATGGTCATCACCGTGGAGATGTTCGACGAGGAGGAGACCTTCCTGCTCGGCTCGCGCGAGATCGCCAACGGCAGCGACACGATCCAGGTGTACTCGGAGCAGTCCCCTCTCGGTGGCGGCATCAACGGCAAAAAGGTGGGCGAGACGGCCACCTACAAGGCCCCCAACGGCAAGATCATCGAGGTCAAGATCCTCTCGGCGAAGCCCTACTCCGCCTGACCCACCGTCACCATCAGGGCGGTCACGACCACGGGTCGTGACCGCCCTTGGTCATGTCAGCGGTTCCAGGGCAGCAGGTCCAGGCCCTCACCCAGCCAGCCAGCCATCTGCGACCCGTCCGCTGCATGGCCACCGCTCAGGGCCGCGATCATCGGGTCGAAGGCCACGCTGCGCTGGCCTGCGGAGTCGGCGCCGGTGGTCAGGTGGGCGCCCTCGGTCGTGGGCACCTGGTCCGGCGCGTGCGAGCCACCGCCGTCGCCGGAGGACATCTGTCCACCGGCCCACGGCTCTGCCCGCTCCATGGTCACGCCACCCTCGAGCAGCGGCAGGTCCTCGCCCCCCGGAAGACCGGGCAGGACCGGGGTCAGCTCCCCGACGAAGGGGAGGTCTGCCACGGGGACATGGGCCTGCGGACCACCGGGGAGCTGGTAGACCAGCTCCTCTCCCCCGCTGGGCACCTGACCCAGGAGCACCGCCGGTCCATCGGAGACGAAGGGAGCAGCTGCCTCGGCGCGCTCCGCGATGTCGAGCTGCTCGAAGGGCCCACCCACCTCGAAGGGGATGGGCTCGTCGAGGAAGAGCGCCCCGTTGTCCGCAGGGATGACTCGCTCGAAGGCCAAGCCTCCCCCGCCGCCGTGACCGCCGCCCCCACTCGAGGACATCCCGGACGCGTGTCGCTGTGAGTCCGACTCCTCCAACAGCTTGCGGCTGTACGTGCGCATCGCGGCCTCGGCCTCGTCGAGGTCCCGGTGTGCGGCGCGCCAGCTCTCAGCGAACGTGTCGAAGTCCGGGCCCTCCCACACAGCGCGGAGCTTTTCGAGCATGACGGCTCCCCGCCCACCGGCGTCGGCGATCCGCTCGC
>JAKDKQ010000292.1 GCA_030453295.1 Janibacter sp. | reverse complement strand
GCCGTGATGGGGATGAGTCCGTCATCGTCCTGCAGCACCCGTGGGTCGAGCCCGAACCGTTGCAGGAGCACGTCGGCGTCACCGCCCAGGTCGCGGACCAGGGGTCCAAAACCTCGCAGGCTGGCAGCGCGGATGACGGAGACATCGCTGGAGACCGACCGCTGCATCCACCCAGTCTTGCGCAGACCCGGTCAGCGGAGGATCAGTCCGTGATCGTGACCCTCCTTCGTGTCCACACCCTCGGGACTCTGCCGCCAGTCACCCACAGGCAGGAGCCGCACCCCGCGCAGCCCTTCTACGGCACTCAGTCTGGGACCACGACGACGAAGGGAGACGACGTGGCGACCGCAACGACCACCGAAGAGCGGTTCCAGGAGACCAATCACGTCGAGATCACCGGCCGGGTGAGCGGAGAGCCCACCGTGCGGGAGATGCCGAGCGGCGACGAGCTGGTGACATTGCGTGTGGTGGTCAGCAGGGGCGAGGGACAGCCGGTCGACACCATCGACTGCGCCTGCTGGAGCGCTGGCGCCCGCCGGGCAGCGCTCCGTCTGGTGGACGGCACCCGGGTGCGGGTCGAAGGGAGTCTGCGTCGCCGTTTCTTCCGCACGCCCGGCGGCGCCGCCAGCCGATACGAGGTCGAGGTTGCCCGGCTGGTGCGGGACCGGCGCTGACCCGGGCCAGCGATCTCGTGGCGTGGCACTCTGGATCCCTGACCCAGGACCACCCGTGGGGTAGGACCACCCGGCTCGTCGAGCACGTCGAGTCGCTCGAGGCCTATCCGCAGGAGGGTGACCTCGACGCGATGTGCCGGGCCATCGATGCGGCATGGGAGATGCAGCAGGCTCCCTGAGCATGGCTCACGATGCCGGATCGTCCGTAGTGTGGCCGTCATGATCCTGTCGAAGGTCCGGGACCCACGGCTGATCACCGTACGGCGGGGAGGGAGGCTCACCGACACCGACCACCAGCTGCTGGCGCGGTGGGCCGCCGACTGCGCCGAGCACGTGCTCACGCTCTTCGAGCAGGACCGACCGGACGACGCTCGCCCGCGGGAAGCCGTTGCGGCCACGCGCGCCTGGGCCGCAGGTCGATTGCCGATGATGCAGGCTCGAGCCGTCGGTGGGCACGCCATGGGTGCCGCGCGAGACCTGACGGGGGCGGCCCGATTCGCCGCGTACGCGGCTGGCCAGGCAGCCTGCGTCGGCCACGTCGCCGAGCACGAACTCGGCGCTGCCGCGTATGCCATCAAGTCCGCCGTCGCGGCCGCATCTCACGGCGAAGGGGAGTCCGTCCGCCTCGCCGAGAACACCTGGCAGCGGGCCCAGTTGCCTGAGTCCGTGCGAGAGCTCGTGCTCGAGGATCAGCGCCGACGCAACGACATCTGCTGGTCAGTCTTCGACGTCACCTGACGGACGTTGGGAAATTGGGTGGCGACGTGCGCCCCGCCACTGATGGACTCGCTGCATGGGCATCCTCCTGACTATCCCCTCGGGCGACGAGCTCGCCGCGATCACGCGAGAGGTGGGGGAGTGGCACACCGACTCAACCCCCTTCCAGCTGCACCCCGGCGACATCGGGTGGTTCGGTTGGCGCGGGGACGAGGTCACCGCCGCATCACTGCGGACCTGGTGGCGTGATGGTCGGCTCGTCGCAGCCGGACTGCTCGACGGACCGGGGTTGCTCAGACTGGCCGTGGCGCCGGTCGCCATGACGGATCCGGACGTGGCCGACGCCATCGCTCGTGACATCACCCATGAGGACGGTGGGGCGCTGCCCGCCGGCGAGTGTGATGTGGAGGCCCCGGCGGGTGCCATGGTCAGGGGTGCTCTCGTCGCCCGCGGCTGGGTGTCGGGTGACGAATGGACCCACCTTCGTCTGGACCTCTCGAGGCCGATCAGCGTGCCCACCGACCTGCGTGTCGAGGTCGTCGACCAGCGAAATGCCCACGTACGCACCGACGTTCATCGTGCCGCCTTCGACAGCGGAGCGTTCAAGGACGAGCGGTGGCATTCGGTCGCCGCCACACCTGCCTACCGCAGAGCGCGGTGTCTCGTCGGTCTCGTCGGGGAGGTCCCAGCCGCTGCGATCACCGTGTGGTCGGCGGGGAAGGGGCGCCCGGGGATCATCGAGCCGATGGGAGTGCACCCGGCCCACCGCGGGCACGGCCACGGAGTCGCCATCACCCTGGCCGGTGCCGCTGCTCTGCGCGAGATGGGGTGCTCCAGCGCACGGGTCGGGACGCCGTCGACCAACACGGCGGCGGTGGCCACGTACGTCGCTGCCGGCTTCGAGGCGTGGGCCACCGTCGACGACCTTCGGCGCGCGTAGAGACACCGTCCACGGGCTCGAGTATCTTGGGTCGGGAAGGGATGTGATCCAGATGACATTCACCATCCGCAACCTCGACTCCGGCGTCGAGACCCGACTGACAGAGCTCGCGACCAGCCATGGCCGCACGATGGAGGCCGAGGCCGCCGAGATCCTCACTGCTGCGACCCGAGGCGATGCCCCGGACAGCAGCGCCGTCATGGGGCTCTACGTCTCAGCCCGTCGCGTCGTCTCCAAGGAAGCCTTGGCCCCACCGACGCAGGTCGACTTCTGTCCCGACGGGTTCTGAGCGAGGTCCTGCCCCAAGGTCAGGCGCTTCGCCGGTCTATGCCTGGGCCAGCGATGGGAGAGCCAGATGGTTCCAACGATGATCTTGGTCGGTGTCGTACTGGGCCGGTGGTGGCGGACTGCGCTCGTTGTCGGCGCTGTGGGTTGGCCCGTGATACTGGTGGCGGACAACGTTGACGCCGTCGAGTTCGGGCTCGTGGGCGCGGCCGTGATCGGCGTGGTGAACACTGCTGTTGGGGTCGCACTGCATCACGCCGTTCTGGCCCTCATCCGCCGAAGCAGGGGACAGGTGGCCTTGCCCAGCGAGCGGCCGAAGAGAAGGATTGCTCTGAGCCAGTTGTCGCCGGCGTCCGCCTACTCGAAGCCCTCCTGCAGCACGGACCCGTCCTGGCGCTCTCGGAGGTTCCTGTCATGCCGTTCCCTGCCTTGACCCACGTCGCCATCACCGTCACGGACTTGGAGGCCAGCACCCGCTGGTACAGCCAGCTCTTCGGCGCCGAACCGGTCCTCGACGAGGACGAGGAGTCGGGCGCCTTCCACCATGCGGTCTTCGCCCTCG
>JAKDKQ010000291.1 GCA_030453295.1 Janibacter sp. | reverse complement strand
GCGGCCCCCCCCCCCGGCGCCGGAACTTGCCGTGGGGGGGCCCCGGGGGCCGGGGGGGGCACCCCCCTGCGTCGGGGTGGAGCGTGCCTCAGGCCTGCTCGTCCGCGGTCTCGCTCGCCTCGGACTCGACGGTCTCGGACTCGACGGCCTCGTCGTCACCGGCGAGGTCCTCGACGTCACCGGTGGCGCGCTCGCCCTCGGGGACGATGTCGTCGAGGTCGATGGCGTTGCCGTCAGCGTCGACGATCGTGGCCTTGTCGAGGGCCGCGGCCAGCGCCTTGCGGCGGGCGACCTCGGCAACCATCGACTGGACCTGGCCCTGCTGGTCGAGCAGCTGGGCGAACTGGTTGGGGTCCATGCCGTACTGCTGCGACTGCATGACGAGGTACTCGATGAGCTCGGGCTGGCCGACCTCGACCTCTTCGGCCTCGGCGAGTGCGTCGAGGAGGAACTGGGTCTTGAGCGTGGAGCGGGTGGACTCGTCGACCTCTGCGCGGTGGGTGTCGTCCTCGAGACGGTCCTCCTGCTCGAGGTGCTGGTGGATCTCGGCCTCGACGATGCCCTCGGGCAGCGGGATCTCGGTGTTGGACAGCAGGTGGTCGAGGACCTTGTCGCGGGCCTGGATGCCCTGCTCGAACTTCTTGGCCTGCTCGGCCTGCTTGGTCAGGTCGGCGCGCAGCTCGTCAGCGGTGTCGAACTCGCTGGCCATCTGGGCGAAGTCGTCGTCGACCTCGGGCAGCTCGCGGACCTTGACCGACTGGACGGTGACGGTGCAGTCAGCGGACTGACCGGCCTGGTCGCCACCGGCGAGCGGAGCGGAGAACTCCTTGGTCTCGCCCTGGGTCATGCCGACGAGGGCCTCGTCGATGCCCTCGAGCATGTTGCCCGAGCCGACCTCGTAGGAGACGCCCTCGACGGAGTCGACGGGCTCGCCGTCGAGCTCGGCCTTGAGGTCGATGGAGACGAAGTCGCCGGTCTCGACGGCGCGGTCGACACCGACGAGGGTGCCGAAGCGCTCACGCAGCTCGGTCAGCTTGTCGTCCACATCGGCGTCGGTGACCTCGAGGTTGTCGACCTGGATCTCCAGACCGTCGTAGTCCGGGAGGGTGATCTCGGGACGCACGTCGACCTCGACGGTGAACTTCAGCGCCTCGCCATCGGTCATCGGGACATCGGTGACGTCGACCTCGGGCTGACCGATCGGGCTGACACCGGTCTCCTCGACGGCCTTGCCGAAGAACTCGGGGAGGGCCTCGTTGACGGCCTCCTGGATCACGGCGCCCTTGCCGACGCGCTGCTCGATGATGCGAGCAGGCACCTTGCCGGCGCGGAAGCCGGGCACCTGGATCTGGCTCCCGATGGTCTTCAAGGCCGCGTCGACGTGCGGCTGGAGCTCCTCGCTCGGGACCTCCACGGTCAGCTTGACCCGGGTCGGGCTGAGGTTCTCGACGGCACTCTTCACTGCAGGCACTCCACACGATCTGGACGACGACGGGGGATTGGCGCAGACCCTCGAGGCCGTTGGACGACGCTCGGGCGCACACGCACCGCCCCGGAGGACCGGGACACGATCAGTCACTCTATCCGCTGGCCGCCCTGTGACCGAATGCACCGCTAGGTTGCGTCCATGTCCGCCCCTCCCCCCTTCCCCGCGCAGCCCCGGATCACACTGCTGCTCGTGCAGCTGCTGGCAGTCGGCAGCCTCGCCCCCATCGCCATCTTCGGCCTCATCATGTACTTCGTCGGCGGCGTCAGGGAGCTGCCTTCCCTCACCGCAGCCGCGGTCCTCTTCGTGCTCAACCTGCTCGCCTTCGCTCTGGCGCAGGCCGTCGGGTACCGGACCGTCGCCATCGCTCCCGGGACCGATCCCACCCAAGCGCACAAGACCACGGTGAGCGCCTTCTACCTGGGCACCCTTCTGCGCCTGGCGATCACGGCCACACCGGTCTTCTTCTCCCTGGTGGCCGCCTTCGTGAGCGACTCACCGGTGTGGACCTACTGGTGTGGTGCCGTGTGGGCGGCGCTGTCGATGCTCTGGCACGGATGGCCGCGGGCCGCCGCCATCCGCACGACGGAGAGGAGTCTGGACCGCGCCGGAGGGCGTTCCGGCCTCGCCGCGGCCGCGGGGCTCCAGCCGACCGCGCCCGCAGATAGGTTTTCCGCATGAGCACCCCCACCCCCGGTCCAGCGGCCCAGCTTCAGGCGCAACGAGTCCTCGCAGGGTCAACCATCTCGATGGTGCCGATCCTGGCCGTCGTGTCGGTCGTCCTCTACGGGCTGGAGGACTACCCCTCCCCCGTGGTCGCCGGCGGCCTCTTCGTCCTCAACCTCCTGGCCTTCGGTCTGGCCGAGCTCATCGGCTACCGGACGCCCGCCCTCGCCCCGGGTGCCGACGCGGACACCGCTCTGCGCCAGGGCATGAGTGCCATGCAGCAGTCGATGATCCTCCGCTTCGCCATCACCGAGGCGCCGGCGATCATCGCCTTCGTCGGCGCGACCGTCACCGGCTCGGCGTGGACGTGCATCATCGGGGCGTTCTGGGCACTGCCCTCGATGATCTGGCACGTGTGGCCATCGCGGCGCATCGCGGCGAAGGTCGAGCGCAGCCTGGACCGCGAGGGGGGCCGCTCGCGCCTCACCGAGCTCTTCGGCGGCAGCTCGACGCCCGGCTACCAGCAGTACTGACGAAGGGAGCAGCCGTGGCCGACGACCTGCACGAGGACTTCATCCGCGAGTCCTTCCACCACGACGACACCGAGCACTCGATCCTGCGAGCGGGCACCGGACCGGCCGTCATCGTCATCGCCGAGTTCCCGGGCATCACTCCCGAGGTCCTTCGCTTCGCCCGGCAGGTCCGCGACGTCGGCTGCACCGTCGTGCTCCCCGAGCTCTTCGGACGCACCGGCCGCGACATCCACCCGGACGCCCACGGCCGCCTCGGGACGGTCACCGCCGCCGCTCGCGCGATCGGGCAGATCTGCGTCAGCCGCGAGTTCACCCTCCTCGCCGTCGGGCGGACCTCGCCGGTCATCCCGTGGATGCGTGCCCTGGCCCGGCACGAGCACGAGCGCTGCGGTGGGCCCGGCGTCGGCGTCGTCGGCATGTGCCTCACCGGTGGCTTCGCCCTGGCGATGGCGACCGACGAGGTCGTCGTCGCGCCCGTGCTCTCGCAGCCCTCCCTCCCC
>JAKDKQ010000290.1 GCA_030453295.1 Janibacter sp. | reverse complement strand
CGGCCCACTACGAGGCCGATGACGTCATCGGCACCTATGCCATGCGCTACCGCGACGTGATGCCGGTCGACATCGTCACCGGCGACCGCGACCTCTTCCAGCTCGTCGACGACGCCTCGGCCACCCGCGTGCTCTACACGGCCCGCGGCGGGGTGCGCGACCCCGACGTCGTCACCCAGGCCTTCCTCGAGAGCAAGTACGGGGTGACCACCGGCGATGCCTATGCCGACATGGCCGCGATGCGCGGGGACACCAGCGACGGGTTGCCGGGAGTCAAGGGGATCGGCGACAAGACGGCCGCAACCCTCATCCGGGACTTCGGCTCGCTGGCGGGTGTGCGCGCGGCCCTCGCGGCTGGCGACCCGACGATCAAGGGGGCGCGCCGGCTGCGGCTCGAGGAGGCCAGCGACTACCTCGACGTGGCCCCGCTCGTGGTGCGGGTCGCCCACGACGTCCCGGTCGGTGATGGCGACATCCGACTCCCTTCGGACATCGTCGACCCGGCCGCGATGAGCCGGCTGGCCGTGGAGCACGGCCTGACCTCGGCCTTCGACCGGGTCGCCACCGCGCTCCGTTCCTGACCTCGTGCCCCGGGTCCGCATTTCCTTAAGGTCGTGCGCTCTCAGGTGGGCATTTCCTTGAGGTCGTGCGAAGGGAGGTCAGTCCAGCCGGTCCGCAGCGACGACGCCGCGCATCACCTTGTCGACCGCCGTGCGAGCCACCCCGCGCAGGTGCGGCTCGGGCGCGGCATCGCCCACCTGGTCGAGCAGGTCGATGACCTGCTTGCAGCGGCGCACGAAGTCACCAGCCGTGAGCTCTGACCCCGACAGCACCTCGTCGAGGCGTCGGCCGCTGGCCCACCGGTGGATGGCCCAGGCCAGTCCCCCGTCGGGCTCGCCGGTCTGCTGCAAGGCATGCACGCCCTCCAGGTCCTCGAGCTCGCTCCAGCGCCGGACCATGTCCAGCCACGCGTCTGAGACGCCGTCCGTGGGCATCCGCGGGAAGGCCTCGTGCTCGTCGCGCCGTGGCTCGTGCACGAGCATCGAGACGACGGCAGCGAGCTCTGCGGGGTCGAGCCGCTTCCACGCCCCACCGCGCAGGCACTCGGCCGCGAGCAGGTCCTTCTCCGTGTAGAGCCGACGCAGCCGGCTGCCGAGCTCGGTGACGCTCTCACCGTCCTCGCCCAGGTAGCCCAGCTGCACGAGCACCGTGCAGATCCGCTCGAAGGTCTGCGCCACCGAGTTGGTGCGCATCTCCACCTTGCGCTGCAGGGTGGAGTTGTCCCGCTTGAGCTTCCACCAGCGGGCCGCCCATCGGGCGTGATCCTCCCGCTCCGGGCACTGGTGGCAGGGGTGCGACTTCAGCTCCCGCCGCAGCTGCTCGAGGCGCTCGTCCTCCCCCTGCGCGCTCTCCTTGGCATGCCGCCGCACACTCGGGGCGTCCTCGTGGGGCGCCTTGATCCGCAACGTTGCGGCGAGGTCGGAGCGCTGCTTGACCGACTTGGGGTTGAACCCCTTGGGCACCGCGAGCCTGCCGAAGGGAGTGAGCGGCCGATCGAGGTCCGTGGCCGTCAGACGGCGCACCTGCTTGTCCTCCGTGAGGACGGTGGGCGCTGACATCTCTCCCTTGTACGAGCGCGGCGGGGCGATGACGAGCGCGACACCAGCCCGTCGTCCACCAAGGCGCACGATGTCACCGACGCGCAGGGCCTCGAGCGACACGGCGATCTCCGCGCGACGATTGACATTGCGCTTGCGCGAGCCCTCCTTTTCCAGATCCGTGATCCGACGACGCAGCGCCGCGTACTCGCGGAAGTCACCGACGTGGCAGTGCATCGCCTCCGCGTAGGCCTGCAGGGACTCCTGCTGGTCGCGCACCTGGGTCGCGATCCCCACGACGGAGCGGTCAGCCTGGAACTGGGCGAAGGAGGTCTCCAGGACCTCCTTGGCCGTCTGCCGGCCCACCTGGGCGACGAGGTTGACGGCCATGTTGTACGTCGGCCTGAAGCTGGAGCGAAGGGGGTAGGTCCGGGTCTGCGCGAGACCGGCCACCGCCATCGGGTCCATCCCCCGCGACCACACGACCAGGGCGTGCCCCTCGACGTCGATGCCCCGACGACCCGCGCGTCCGGTCAGCTGGGTGTACTCCGCAGGGGTGATCTCGACGTGTGACTCGCCGTTGAACTTCACCAGCTTCTCCAGCACCACGGTGCGGGCTGGCATGTTGATGCCCAGGGCCAGGGTCTCCGTGGCGAAGACCGCCCGGATGCGTCCGGCGGTGAAGAGCTCCTCGACGACCTCGCGGAAGAGCGGGAGCATCCCGGCGTGGTGGGCGGCGAAGCCGCGCGAGATGCCCTCGACGAACTGGTGGTAGCCCAGGACGTCGAGGTCCTCGCCCTCGAGGGCCGCGGTGCGCTCCTCGACGGTGCGCCGGTTGCGCTCTCCCTCGCGCTCAGAGACCAGGCGAACGTCGTTGCCCAGCAGCTGGCCCACCGCGCCGTCGCACCCGGCGCGGCTGAAGATGAAGGTGATCGCCGGCAGCAACCCGTCACGGTCGAGCTCGCGGATGACCTCGGTGCGCGAGGCTGCACCACCGAAGCGGCCCCCTCCTCCGCGCGGGCCAGGAGCGCTGTGGCCACCACGGCCGCGCGAGTCCCTGCTGTCACGACCACCACGACGGTCGCGTCCTCCACGACCACCGTGCCCGCCTCGGCCCGAGCGCCCTCCCCGGCCACCGTGCGACGGACCGTCGCCACCCCCGGAGCGGACCGTGTCCCGGATGGCGTCGAGCAGCTCGGGGTTGACCTTGGCAGGCGAGCCGTCCGCGGCACCCTCCTCGTCGACGAAGAGGTCGTACACATCGCGCCCCACCTGCATGTGCTGCCACAGTGGGACCGGACGCACCTCGGAGACGACGACCTCGGTACCGCCACGGACCTCGGCGAGCCAGTCGCCGAACTCCTCGGCATTGCTCACCGTCGCGGACAGCGAGATCACCTGGACCGACCTCGGCAGGTGGATGATCACCTCTTCCCAGACGGCCCCACGGAAGCGGTCGGCGAGGTAGTGCACCTCGTCCATGACGACGAAGGCGAGCGTGTCGAGCGTCGTGGACCCGGCGTAGATCATGTTGCGCAGGACCTCGGTCGTCATGACGACGATCGGCGCCTCGCCGTTGACGGAGGTGTCGCCGGTCAGCAG
>JAKDKQ010000289.1 GCA_030453295.1 Janibacter sp. | reverse complement strand
CAGACTGCCGCACCCCACCGACATCTTCCTCTCGCGCTCGGGCGTCGTCTTGCGGGCCATCCGACCAAGCACCCGCGCCCAGACGGCCACGGGTGCTTGGTCGGCGAGCGCCCCTCAGCCGACCGAGACGGTCTCCTCGACCTCAGTGCCGTTGACGTGCTCCTGGACATCGAGGTGGATCACGCCGTAGGACCAGCCTCGTCGGCGGTAGACGACGCTCGGGCGGCCGTTGTCGGAGTCGTGGAAGAGGAAGAAGTCGTGTCCGACGAGCTCCATGCGACGGACGGCCTCGGCCAGCTGCATCGGCGCCGACTCATGCACCTTTTCGCGGACCTCGATCGGGCTGTCGCCGATCGTCCCGAACGGATCGGGATCCTCCGCGACGTCCTCTGCGGGCAGGTCGGTCGCGAGCGGCTCGGTCAACTCCGCGGTCGCCTCAGCGACCGACGTGCGCCGCCGGCCACGCAGGACATTGCGCTTGTCGTGTGCACGACGCAGGCGCTCGAGGAGCTTTTCGGCGGCGAGGTCGACGGCGGCCTGGCGGTCGTCGTGGCAGGCCTCTGCACGGATCACCGGGCCTTTGGAACGGCAGGTGATCTCGACACGCTCGCTGGCCTTGGAGCGGCGTGGATTGGGCTCGTGACTCACCATGACCTCGATCCGCTGGACGCGAGGATCGAGTTGCGGGACCTTCGACAACTTCGTGTCGAGGTACTCGCGCAGTCGATCGGAGACGGTGACATTGCGTCCGGTGATGGCAATTTCCACGGAGTCCTCCTGGGGACGTCGGTGATGCGAATTGTCACGCCTGGCGAGGGCGTCGTGACCGGAGCATCACCTCCCGGCGGGGACGTGCGATCGTCTCGGGCTGCCGCCCGAGGACGTGGAGGGCCCCTGCTCCGCACCGGCTCTTCCGGTCGAGTGAGGGGCCCATGACGACACGTTAGTCCGAGGACGGTCATAAAGGTAGGGCGAGCGCGGCAGACCTTCGCTGCGTGACCATGCAGACGGCCATCCCCACGCGCCGCGCCCCCGCGGCCTGCAGTGCACGCTGACCTTCGCTGAGCGTTGCCCCTGAGGTGAGGACGTCGTCGACGAGCACGCAGTCCCGGCCCTGCACCCTCTCCACCTGACGCACCCTCATGGCCGACCTCAGGTTGGTCTGACGCCCGGCCCGGTCCAGACCTGCTTGGTCTGCTGTGCCGTGGGCCATCGACAGAGCGGGGGCCACGGCGACGGCCGGACCCAGGATCGTGGCAACGCGCCTGGTCAGCACCAGCATCGGGCGATCGCCGCGCAGACGCACCGCTGCCGGCGACGACGGGATCGGGACGAGCAGGATGGGTTGGTGGAGACCCATGTGGGGGACGGCCGTGACCGCACGTCCCACGGAGTCTGCGAGCAGACGCGCGAGAGGACCTGTCAGGTCGCGTCGTCCGCCGTCCTTGAAGGACTTCATGAGCCGGGCAGACACCCCTGCATAACGCAGCGTCCCCGTGCATCCCGGCCACCCCGGCGGGATCGGGCTGGGCGCCACGGTCCCGAGCTGTGGCAGCGCCAGCCCGGCGAGCTCCGCACGGCAGGACGGGCAGATCGACGGTCCCGGCCGGCTGCAGCCGGCACAGCTGAGCGGCAGCACGAGGTCCACGGCTGAGCTGAGCACCCGACTGATCAGTGCACCGTCCACGAGATCAGTCTCGACGGCCCACCGCACCGAGCCCCACGTGCTCGCGTCCGGTGGACGACGCCGTCCGGTCGGTACCGGATGTGGATCAGACGCCCGCTGTGACCACGCCGGTGAGCGGCTTGAGCTCCTGCCACCGCCCGCCCGAGCGCTGGAAGACCCGTCCGCCGGCGCTCGTCAGGACCACATCCTTGTCGTCGCCTGTCGTCGTGATGCTGACTGCGCCCGGACGCTCGGTCATCGGCTCGACCTGGCCGCCGACATGCACCAGGTAGGGCTGCAGGACCGCCTGCTTGTCCTGCCGCCCGATGACAGCCAGGGTCGACGACCCCACCCAGACCGCCTCGATCATCTCGACCAGCGAGGCGCCGATCCGGAAGGTCCGTGGCGAGGTCTTGGTCGGCAGACCGTTGGCCTGCCGAGCCACCCCCGCGATCTCGAGCCGGCTGCCGGCTCTCGGAATCTCCTCCGAGATGACGGCGATTCGGCTGCCCTCCGGCGAGACGACGGCAGCCTGGACGAGGCGACTACCAAGCCACGGCGTCGGGATGTGCTGCGGCGCCGCGGCGTCCTCGTCGGTGACGTCGACCGTCGCATTGATGGCCCACAGCCGATGCCCGCTCTCCCGACCGAGCCCGGAGCCACCCACCCACAGGACGCCGCCGTAGTCGTAGCAGGGGTAGGCCATGTCTGCCGCGAAGGAGGCGACCTGCGTGTGCGTGCCGTCCTCGCCGTATCTGACGAGCTCGCTGCCCTTGCTCGAGACAGCGGCGATCTCCTTGCCGTCGAGGCGCAGAGCAAGTCGCGTGGAGCTGGTGGGGATGGGCTCGAACGTCGAGGTTGCGGACTGCATGTGCTGACGAGAGACCGATCCGAGGCGGTCCCCGGCGCGGATCAGTTTGGTGCCACGTCGCGCCATGACCACCGGACTGCTGGTCTGGGTGCGGTCGACGAAACCCAGTTGCTCCGGTGTCGTCAGGGCCTCGGTGATCCCCAACGCGAGCTCGTTGCCCGACAAGGTGATCACGACCTCGGTGACGGCCGGCAAGGACATCAGGGTCGCGACGAGCTGAGCGGCCAGCTGCTTGCGCGTCGTTGCATCGTCGGCGACCGACTCACCGTCGAGATCGACCCGTGCGACACCGTCTCTCACCGGCACTGCGTCGACCACCAGTCGAGCACCGGTGTCCGTGGAGACGGCATCCTCGAGGTACTCGGGTACCCGCCCCAGCTGCGCCCGCACGAGTCGCGTCGCCAGTTGGTCCTGTGGGAACCACCGCTGGTCGACGACGAGGGCGTTCCACCCGATGGCCGGGTAGTGGACGGGGTAGTCGCGGAAGATGAAGCCGACCTCTTGGACTTGCAGGACACGACCGAAGCCCTCCTCGAGCTGGTCGATCCGCCACTCCCCGTTGACCGTGGTCACGGTGAACTCGAAGACTTCCCACAGGTTGGGTGGCGCCACCGAGTACCTGCCCTCGGTGTCGATCGTGGCCCTGACGTGGACCTTGGTCCGGTAGGTGTCCGGTTG
>JAKDKQ010000038.1 GCA_030453295.1 Janibacter sp. | reverse complement strand
TTATGCGCAAGTTGGACGTCTCACGAGACATTGGAGTGGCAGCATAGGACCGGAGCAATGAGCCTGGTCAAGGTGTCGAGACGGGCTTCTTCGCCGTGGGCGACGAACTCCGCGCCCACGGCGAGCCCGGCTTCCAAACCAACCTCAGTTCACTTCTTCCTTCGAAGGCTCAGACGCATCTTCAAGCTCTGCGGCCACGGCAGCGAACTCTTCAAGCGCAGCGGTAAGGTCCTCAACAATCTCGCGGGCGATTACCTCCGGCGCAGGCAGATGGTCGAGGTCCTCAAACGACTCGTCGCGTAGCCAGGTAACGTCAAGGTTGACCTTGTCGCGGGCTATGAGATTGTCGTAAGTGTACGACTTGAACAGATCAGACTCGACACGCTCGTCGCGCTGCTTTTCGGGTGCATAACAGTCAAAAAAATCGTCTAGGTGCGCCCGGGTTAGCGGGTTCCGCTTAAGCGTGAAGTGCTGTCTGGTCCGTAGATCATATACCCACAGCTTCGACGTCCACGGCGCTTCGGACGCCGGCTTCTTGTCGAAGAACAGCACGTTCGCCTTCACACCCTGGGCGTAGAACAGCCCAGTAGGCAGGCGTAGGAGTGTGTGTAGATCGAAGTCGGTCAACAGTCGTCGACGCAGGGTCTCTCCTGCTCCGCCCTCAAACAGCACGTTGTCCGGCAGCACGACCGCGGCACGGCCGTTGATGTCCAGGATAGTCATGATGTGCTGGAGGAAGTTGAGCTGTTTGTTCGAGGTCGTGACGACGAAATCTTGACGTTCGACCGCCCGATCGTCGGTGGCCTCATGTCCGTCGGCCCCAACCATCGTCAGCGAGGATTTGGTCCCGAACGGCGGGTTGGCCAGAACTACCGACCACCGCCTGCCCGGGTCTGCGGCCAGGGAGTCCTTGACCTCTACCAGCGACTCGCCGTTCGCCTCACCGATGCCATGTAGGAGCAGGTTCATTGCCGCTAGTCGGGCGGTACCGTCGACTAGTTCAGTGCCATGGATGAAAGTGTTGCGCAGGTGATCCCGTTCGGGCGGAGTCATCGTCTCCGCGCCGCGGGAGGCATACTCATGCGCGCCGAGCAGAAAGCCGCCGGTGCCACACGCCGGATCAGTGACCGAGTCGGCAACCGTCGGCTGGATGCAGTCGACTATAGCGGAGATGACCGAGCGGGGTGTGAAGTACTGGCCGGCTCCCGAGCCCTTGTCCGAGGCGCCCTTGGCCAGTAGCGACTCGTAAGCATCGCCGTTGACGTCTGTGCCGGCCGAGGACCATTTTTCCTTGTCGATCAAGTCGTGGATCAGCCGTTTGAGCTTGGCCGGGTCCTGGATTCTGTTTTGCGCCTTGCGGAAGATCGTGCCCAGCGTCCCCGGCTGGCGGCCCAGGCCTCGCAGGATAGACGTGTACTCGGTCTCCAGCTCGGCGCCTTCGGCGTCGAGCAGCCGCTGCCACGAGTACTCGGGCGGGACGACATGCTCTGGCTTCAGCTTCCTGGTCGCGCGTTCGTGCGCCATCTTCAGAAATAGCAAATACGTAAGCTGTTCCGTGTATTCCAGTACCCCCACGCCGTCGTCGCGTAGCACGTGGGCGTAGGACGAGATCTTGTCGACCAGGCGACGCGCATTGTTCACAGGTTTCTTCTCCACGGCATCTAACGGCCTTCCTTCAGGTTCTTGGCTAGCACGTCGCTAGAAACTCCGAGCTCGACCCCCAACCAACATCGAATTAATGTCAGCCCCTCTTGCGCACGGTGGAACGCGTCTAGCGGATCGGGCAATGAGTTATCAGCGTGCTTGACGCCCTTGTACGCCCGGTTGAATTCCTTGCACCATTCGTCAGTCGAGGAATTGCCCACGACCCGCTCAGGTACAAATCCAAGAGAGCCCCACACAAGTTTAAGCAGTCCTTCGAATGTCGATGGGGTTCTTTTGCCGTCCTGCTCGGCAATCGCCGCGCCAAGGGATTCCAGTGCGACGGCAACCTGAAGGAGGCGTGATTCCACTGGTAAGTCGTCGTGGAAGAGAGTGGTGACGCCGATCCAGGTCGGTCGCGCCCATAGATTATAGGCAGTGAGCCAGGCAGTCACCCTTTCCGGGTCCACATCGTCAAAATAGAAGAGCGGCTCGTCCTCATCGGTCAGTCCCTCGACGCCACGTGCCGAACGTCCGAAGGCCGGTTCATAAGCCTCGCGCCAGAACCTGCGCTCGTCTTTGAGCTCGATTTCCTGGTCGTCCTCGCGCATGACACTGCCAATGCGGGAGAGAGCTGGCCGGCCATACACAAGACACATCAGGTCCTGGATCATCCTGTGTGCTTGAGCGTGGGCGTTCCAGTCGACCGACTCCCGACTCCTGGTACGCACGTCCAGCGTAGTCGATATCCGGTAAACGCCCCCCGTAGCGCGAGGACTGTGTGTGTACGAGGTCGTCAGTTTAAGGTCAAGCGGTCCACCCAGCGGCAGTGGATCGAGATTCTTCGCTGTGATGGACAGCTCGCTAACGTGTTGTTTAGACGGGTCAAGCAGAATCTGTTGAGTGACCGGCGTTCGGCCAGTCCACGTTGCAAGACCGTCAACGGTCGACGACATGCCGTTAATTGATGAGTAGTCGACACCGCGCGCTCCAGTGCTGATCGCTCGAAAGTACCGCAGACGCTGCTCGAAATGGCCGAGCGTCGAAGCCGAGGTTCCGTGTTCGACACCGGCCTGAAGCGTCAACCAGCCACCACTCGATCTTAAAATCAAAGGGTCAGGAACCTTGCGGTAACCGTTCGGGTCGAGCGCTTCAAGCATCTCGATGGCCCTCGGCCAAACTACATGCGCTCCCTTATCGCCGAGCTCAACCACAACAGCCTCGTCGATGCCTGACTCGCCTGACCTAGTGTGCATGATGAACCTGGCGCCGGATTCAAGTTTAGTCCTCACGACGCCTCGCTTTCGGTTGGTCGATGCGACCCAACGCCGGTTAAGTTCCAGTCCCTGTCAACCCTGCGACGTGCGTCAAACACCAACCTTCTCCTCCACCCAGTTAATGGACGATGTCGAACTTGTCAGATTTCCCGAGAATGCCGCAGTCAGCACCGCACGGCGGAGAAGCGTAGCTCGGCGCCTTGCAAGCCCGGCGCTCTCGACCAAGCGTCGGGGACCGTCCAGCTTCGACTCATACGTAGCGATGAGCTCTCGCTGCGTCGGAAGGTCAGGAAGCGGAACTTGAATCTTATCTAACTTGGTCAAACTTAGATTGTGTTGCCCAGCGGATGACGCCGCCAACCACTCGATCTCGACCCGAGCCTGGGGCCGTCGCATCATGTAATGGACCCAGGGGGCCTCGACCCGATCAGAGTTCAACTGGTACCTGATTAGGTACGACGCGAAGGACGCCTCAACACCACGCTGTACGACAGCGGTTCGCCCGATCAGATCTCTCGAACCATTAGTGCGAACAAACAATAGCTCGTCCTCTTTGAGCATCAGGCCTGAGAGATCAACGCTCGCGTCTTCAGCCCGTTTCTCGTCTGAGAGATCAATCGTGCCGTTCACCAAATTTGGGATCCGAACAACGGGCACGCCAGAGCCATCGACAACACACTTCGTCGAGGTGCCATAGCCCGCTGAGAGCGAGATCTCCTTCAACGGTACCGATGGAGTTCCTTCAGGGACCAAGGCGCCCAGCGCGGCCAGCTCCAGGAGCTCGCCACGCCTCACAGCGGACCTCAGCGCGCGCTCACCAGCATCGATGCGGGAAAGGTGGTCTTCGAGAATCTCGACTATTAGTCGTTGCTCATCGATGGGCGGTAGCGATAGATCGAAAACCGCCATCTGCGGCCACTTTACGCGAGGACGATCACCCGTGTTTAGTGAAGTCGCGAAATCAACGAAGTCTTGCGCAGTTAGACGCCACTTGAGCCAGCGTGCATCTACCTCATCATTCCCTCGAAAAATAATAAACTCACCAGAGGTGAAGGCCTCTTCCGCGGATATCGCAACCTTATTTAGGTAGGGACGTAACCTTCCGTAAAGGACGTCACCAGCAAGAACTCTCGGGCTCAAACTTGTGATGTCAGAGGCGCTTCCCCTCTCAACTACAACACCGGTTTGTGCTTGGACATGCTCCATGCCGATGTATGGAAGCTTGGTTTCCTTCGTCGGCATCTCTCGATATTTTTGCGGCTGGATGACTTCACCCAGCGCAACGGATCTCCATCGTTTTACTCCGTCACTCACGCAGTCAGCTCCTGGTTCAATTGGTCGAGTAGAGCTCCGGCGTTGTCTCCGAGGTCTCGAAGAGCGCCGTCAATTCCGCCGCGTTCGTCGAAGGGCGCTTCGTCAAGGTCGTCCGCGGTGATACTGGCGGAGTTTGACACGACGTCGACCATGCGGTCGAGCCACCACCTTTGCGTATCGGAGAACACGGTACCGGCCTGTTCCTGGGCGGACAGCCAGCCAACGTAGCGCTTCTGCACGGTATAAGCGAAGGGGACCAACTCGTTGTCTGCCCCCAAGGTATAGCGGACTAGAGAGACCACGTCGGTGAGGCGTGGCTTGTCACGATGCTGGACCCGGCCGACGTCGATCTGTTCGTAGGCAGCCCAGATCAAGTCTGGGGTCCAATTATGCGGGGGGCGGGCGATGCGGTCGGCCAACTCCTTAATCGTCTCGAACGGCACCCTACGGTGTTTGGCTTCGTCCATTAGCTGGATCGCGGTGATCTCGTCACGGTGTTCGAGTAGGTACTCGGTCCAGTCTGCGACCAGTAACCGGGCGCGGTCGGGGTCAACGACGCCGTAGGCATCGAGGAGCTCGTCGGGGTTGGTCTCGTCGATGATCTGATCGTGGGTGCGGCGCAACTCCAGGATCCGTGTCCGCAATTCCGGGTTTGATGCCAAAGGCTCGATCGCCTTCTCGATGAGGTGTTTAACGATGTCAGCGGGGTCAGCGTCGTTGCCAACGGCCCCCATCGCCGTTGCTTGAGCATCGGGGTCGACGGCCTCGACCAGGCCGTGCACGACCTGCTTGAGCGGCTGGCCTGCGACGGCGTCGAGCTCGCCCCGTTCCTCCTGCGTGAGCTGGAGCTCGAGCGCGGACAGACGGGAGGCGAGGGTGGCGACCTCGTCCTCGGTAACTGTCAGGTTCGCTGTCTTCTTCAGAAGTTGCTCCAGCGAGATCGACTTCTCGCGGTTAAGGGGTGGTTCGACGAAGTCGTGCTCGGTGACTCCGACTGCGTCGACGATGACGAACCGAGTCTTAGTCTTCGCCGCGGGGTCCGGGGTGACCGCCTGGAAGTCGGCCGGCGAGATGGTGCGCGCTCCGCGTCCCTTCATCTGTTCGAAGTATGGGGCTGTCTTCACGTCCCGCATGAAGAACACGCACTCGAGGGGTTTGACATCGGTGCCCGTCGCGATCATGTCTACGGTAACAGCGATGCGCAGCTTGGCCGAGGTGCGGAAGGCCTGCAGCTTTCCCTTAGGATCATGCGTGTTGTAGGTGATCTTCGCCGCGAAGTCGTTGCCCTTGCCGAAGACTTCCCGCACGGTAGTTACGACCTGCTCGGCGTGCGCGTCGTCCTTGGCGAAAATCAATGTCTTGGGCACCGCTTGGCGGCCGGGGAAGATCTCTGTGAACAAGCGGTCGCGGAATGTTTGGAGGACCATGCGGATCTGGTTTGGATTGGTCACGGCCCGGTCGAGCTGACCGGCTGTGTAGTCGATGTCTTCGTTGATCTGCTCGATGCGCTGAACCCGGGTGCGCTTGTCGATCTTCGGAACGAGCGTTCCCGCCTCAATGTGATCGCCCTGCTCGGTGATCTTCGTCTTTATCCGGTAGATGTCGAAGTCGACGTTCACACCGTCAGATACTGACTCCTGGTAGGTGTAGGAGGAGACAAGATTCTGTCGGAAGAACGCGAACGTCTGCTTGCCCGGTGTCGCGGTGAGCCCAACGACGTGCGCGTCGAAGTACTCCAGCACGCCGCGCCATACTCCGTAGATAGAGCGGTGAGCCTCGTCCACAATTACTAGGTCGAAGGTCTCCGGCGGCATGTCCGGCGCGTAGCTCACGCTAACGGGGGTTTCGGGAACGTAGTCGTCCAGTTGGGGATCGTCATTCCCCGGGACGTCGTTGCCATTCAGCACCTTAAACACACGCTGGATCGTGGAGATCACCACGTTGGAGGAGGCGAGCATGCCGGCGCCGGTCAGCTTGTCGACCGCATATACTTCAGAGAACCGCCGACCGTCATCTGGGGCGGTGTAGTTTTGGAACTCCGCGAGGGTCTGGTCAGCGAGGTTGTTGCGGTCGACAAGGAACAGGATCTTGGTGAACCCGCCGTACTTCAGCAGGCGGTAGGCAAGGGTGACGGCGGTGTAAGTCTTGCCGGCGCCGGTGGCCATCTGGATGAGAGATCGGTCGAATCGTTGCTCGGCAAGTGAGCGCTCGGTCCCGTGGATCGCGGTGACCTGAGCAGGACGCAGCGGAGCCTCGTTCAGTAGTGGCAGGACGCGGACCTTGGCTCGCCACGTTGGGGCCTCTGAGTCGGTGACGGCGTCACGGATGATCCGCGCGAGCGTTGAGGGTCTGGGGAAACTGAAGATCTGCCGCGATCGCGGGTCGGGGTCGAAGCCGTTGGTAAAGTGTGTCTCGGATCCGGATGCTTCGAACGCGAACGGGAGCCGCCCGTCCCGGAGGTCTGCGCGTTGCCGATGCGACTCGGGAAGCCCACCGGCATACATAGCGGACTGCCACTCCACCCCCGAAAGTGGTGTGCCCACAGGCTTGGCTTCGATCACTCCCACGACTCTCTTGTTAACATACAGCAAGTAGTCCACACGGCCATGGCCAGGAGCCATCACCGCCTCGCGAATTGCGACCCCGTCTCCTGCGAATAAGTTCGTCGCTTTGCCATCTTGCACGACCCACCCTGCCGCACGGAGCTGAGAGTCGATCAGGACACGCGCCTGCTGCTCAGCGGGGAGGCGTGGGTTTTCGGACATGCCAACGAGTCTATCGCTCTCTGAAGCTGGTGATGCTTCTATGCTTCCTTTACCCGATGGCTAGTTTTCAATGCTCCGCTGCGTCTCAGGTTTCGTGGCGGCGAGGTTGTCGTATAGGCGTGACGACGCGTGTGCGGTCTTCGCCGCGTAGGAGCTGATTTTCGATGTGAAGCTCGGCGGTCGCGGTTGCTGCGATGGTCAGCTGCTCTTCGAGGCCCTGGATCCGCTCGCGAAGACGCCGGGCGTCGGCCCGTTTCTCGCTCAGCTCGCGCCGTAGTGTTTCGATCTCTTGGTCACGCGGTTGAGTGCCGTCGACGCGGCGTGACCATTCTTCGAGAACAGAGCGGGCGCGGTTCATAGTCGCTCGGCTAACACCTGCCTCTCGGTAGAGGTTCTCCTTGATCAGGCGCCCGTCGGTCCGTTCGGCGTTGCCGGAGAGCAGCTGTTCCATGGCGGCGCGCAGCTTGATCTCGGAGTCGGACTGTTGGGTACGGTCAGTCATCGGGGAACCTCCGGGTGATCCTCTGAACTTCTGCGAGTTCTGACTCGAGTTGCTCGCGGCTGTGCGGGGCCATTTTGCGGTCTTCGAGCTTGTGGAGGAGGTCCTGTTCCTCTGCGATCCATATCGGGGCGTGTTCGTCGGTGACCACGGAGTTCCTGCAGGTGGCTGGTTGGCAACGGTTAGGCATGACCCCGTCGGCGGCGACAGCGGCTGGGAGGTCTTGGAGGCATGCTGCCTGTTCGGGGATGCCGAGGCAGTGGTTGAGCGTGCCCCAGCGCAGCGTGCTGAAGTGGTCGCGAAGGAGTGTTCGGAGTGTCCGCTCGTCGCCCACTTTCACCTCGTTCTCCATGACATTTTCTACCTGAGCGATCTCGTCACGGAAGCGCTGGGCACCTGCGCCACCGAGGCGGATCTCCGCGTCGCCCTTGGTTGCCCACAGGCCGACCAGGCGTGCCGCGACGGCGTCCTGAAGCTCGTGCTCGAACTCGGCGGCCCATTCCGGAGTCTCGGTCGCGTATCCCGAGGTCGTGGCGTTGGAGACGGCACGACGAGCTGCATGCTTGAGCTGGATGCCCAGGGCGATCTCGCCGTCGGGCTGTTGGGCGGTAATCACGGCCATTGTCCGGCGGAACATGTGCGGCGCCAAGTGGGCCTCTGGGATGTGTTCGAGTCCGGCAGCCGGGCCGAGTGCGTTGATCTGCGGGATGAAATAGCCCAACTGCTCATGGCGATCGAAGCGTGCGAAACGCTCGTCGGGCTGGTGATTTTGCCGGGTCGATCCGAAGACGTCGTCACTGAGTGCGAGCCGTTCTGCGACGACGATCGCTTGCGCGACGGGTTCGGTGATCCACCAGTTGCGACGCCGCGTTCCATTGCGCCCCTTCCGGAGCAGTGAGGTGACGGCGGGGGCTCCATGGAATGTCGTGAGGGAGCCCTTCTTGATGCTCAGCAGTTCGGAGTCGCGCATCATCGTCAGCGCAGCACAGAACACGTAGCACGCGTTGCGCAGGATCTTGATCTGTTCTCGGATCGTGGCTGGGTCGAATCCGTCGATCCAGGGCCCGCTCGAACCATCGAGGCGTTCGACTTCTGCCGGACGGGTGAGGAGACCACCGCGGATGGATGTGATCGTGCCGGTATTCAAAGCATTCCGGATCTTCTGCCGCCTTGATCCGACGGCGGGATTCGCCTTGTCGGTGAACAGGTGCTTGCTGTGCCCGTCGGAGACCAGCAGCGACAGAAGCGTCCAGTGAATCTCACCCTTTGTGAATCGTCCGTAGGTCAGTCGATGCAGGGGCACACAACTGTTGGGAGCTCGCAACCATGCCTCGAGCATGGCGTCGGAGTCGGTGACGCGTCGACGTTCACCTCGAGGTCGGTCGAGTGCTGCCCATTCGTCAGAGGCGTTGAAGATGTCGTGGGAGAACACGTCGATGTACTGCCAGCAGGCCCGTAGAAGCGGCCACCACACCGCAGGGGGGATCACCGGGGTGCTGAGTTCTGCGCTGACTCGCCGACCGCTCAGTACCGCTGTCGTCTCATCGCCCCAGGGCACGAACGAGAGGCCACCGCCGGTGAGGAGCGCGCCGTAGGTGTGCAGATCACGAATAGCACTGACCGCGGATGTCACGGCGGAGGTGGCCGCGTGCGCCTTGGCATCGATCAGGAAACGGTCAAGGTCGGTCTGGCGAAGCTCTCGTAGCGGGATCTCGCCGAGGTTCTCGGAGTGCCAGGCAGCAAATCGCCGTAGTCCGTCGAGCTTGGCTCGGATGGTCTTCACATGCACGGGCTGAGCGGACAGGTGGATGCGTTGGCGGCGCACGATGCTGTGCACCGGGTTGAGCTGCGCGATAGCGAGCTCTCGAGCGCGAAGGTTCCACTCGGTGTCGAACCTGTCGAACAGCAGCACCGCAGAGTGGCGGCCAGCAGCGGGGTTCCACCCCAGTGAGCGAAGATCCCATCTTTTCGACTCGCCGAACACGGGCACGGGAAGGTCATGCTCGAGGTGGCGGTGCTGAAGGACCGGCATCTCCGGGGACCAGTAGTCGCTGTCTGGTCCAGGTTGGTCCGAGGCAAGCAGGCGGTGTGTGGTCATAGATGGGCTCCTCGCTGGGCAAGCGGAACGTGAACGCGCTCGGCGACGTCCTGGATGTCTCTGGAGGCCTGGTCGCGTTGCTCTTGCGAAAACATGTCTAGGACCTGTTCGATGTTCGCTACCTGCTTGCCGTAGACCGAGGCGAACTGCGCCGGGGACATCTCGTTCTCGTAACTTCGCAGCACCTCGCGGTAACCAATAATCCGGGGCAGGTGGTCTGCGAAAACTATTGCGTTCGGGCACGCGAAGCACATCGAGGGTCGATGCTCACACAGACGCCCCGCGGGGCTGAACGGGGACTCGTACGGCGACGCGCAGTGTGCAACGTTCATCTCGCGATCCGTCGAACTCGCGGTGACCTCCGCGGCTGCGGCTTCCGCCAGTGTGTCATCGGCTTCTCCATCGACGGAGTGTGCATGAGCGTTCACGAAGATGGGACCACGCTGTATTCGGGTGAAGACTTGCTGCTGGGCAGCGTTTACGGCGGCGCCTGCCAGCACGTGGACCGTGGTCGTTTGGGCGTAGTGGCGTTGGTAGACCTCGACGCTGTGGTCGTCACCGGCCGCGACATCCGCGCTGCGCAGCACTGCGGCACGCACGCTCTTGACGGTCTTGCGCAGGCGACGCGCATCGTGTGGGTGAGAGATTGAGGGTGATATCGAGGTCAGTATGGAGCTGAACGGTCTACGGGAGAAGGACTCCGCGCGGGCAGCGAGATGCCTGGTACTTGTGCGGTTCACGGTCAGGAACAGTGATTCGGCATCCGGTGCGAGATTGGCCGTCATCTCGTCACGCGCGTGCTTGGTCACAGCAATTAGCCGTCGCAGGAGATCGCCGGCACGCCAGCCTGTGCGGCCGTCGTGGGTAAGCGCACAACGTACCGTGCGACTGCGACGAGCACGCGCCTTGTGCAACCGCACGTGGATAGCGTCGGTCGCAGTTTCGATGTCACTGAGCGTGACTCGTGACCACTCTTCGGGCGCCGCCCCGGTCTCCAGCTGAAGGAGGGTGCGGAACGCTACGAGATCAGTGTCCGAGGGGTACAAGTACGACATGAGTCGCCGCATCACCCGGGCGCCGCCGCCGTATGTCGTTGCACGGTCGAATGCGAACTCCTCACTCAACTCATTGAGGACACCCTGATCGCAGGCCCGAACGGCAACGGCATCGATTGACACTCCCGGGTAACGGCCCTCGTGGCGAACGGCCCAGATCGCGTCGTGGGCGCGCACCCACCCGTCGGAATCAGGAGCCGAGCCGTGGCAGAGGCCGCGCTGGCCAATGGCGAGGCGATCTTCCAGCGTCCGAATACGTCGGCGACATTCGTCCCGGATGGCAAGGCGCTCAGCATTGCTGAACTCGTCAAGTGGGGTCTCTTCGCCGCCGCCGTGAAGGACCCGACCTTGCGCCCAGGCCAGCACCGAGTCGCCGACGGGGCGCCCGGTGGCTTCGTGGATCTGGATCAGACGCCGAATCTGCCGTCCCCGCTTACTTGGGAGTGTGCTTTCAGGCGGATATGTTGCGGCCAACGACAACTCCCACTCGTGCAGTGCTTCGACAAGATCGCCATCCAGCATCCCCAGACTGACGATACGCGGGTAGGACGTCGGCAGGCCGCGCAAAAGACTCACGATTGCATGGCGGTAGTTGTACGCAGTGCCTCCCGCCAGGCCCAACGAACGGTGCATGTGTAGCAATGCATCGGCGAGCTCACCGGCAAGAACCGGGTGCCGGAAGTCCAGCGGCGCGAAGTCGGCGCTCACCGTCGAGGTCGACAACTGGAACCGCATCTTCCGGGGGTTGAGGTCGGGGTCGATCACGGCGTGCTCCGATCTGCCAGCACCGCGTCAGCGAAGGTCAGGGAATCGTCGTTCCAGCTGTCAAACACGTCCTGAATCAGCGCGTCAGTGTCTTCGATGTAGCGCAGGTAGACCATGGTCGTCGAGGGATTCGAGTGACCGAGAAGGCGCTGGACCGTCAGGCGCGGATTGATCGCAATGTGCTCGGTCAGTGTGGCTGGCCCAATATTCCCCGCACGGCGTTCAGACTCGCGCGCCAGCGCGATGTCGGTCAGCGCCTTCAGCAGCACCACGGCGAACGTGTGCCGCAGATCGTGAGGCGTGATCCGCGCTCGTCGACCACCCATCTGATCCGGCGCGAGCTCGAGCGCTCTCTGGCTCGCGGTCGCAAAGGTCGCGTGCCATGCCCGCAGACTGATCGGGAGACCGCCCCGCCCGATGAACAGCCCCAGCCCTTCGAGACCGCGGTCACGCTCGATAACCGCAATCCGACGAAGACGAGGCGGCATCAGGTGAAGACGCCAGCTCGATCTACTCCCATTGAGTCGGCCGCGGACGACACCAGCCGCCTCGTCGAACTCGTCGACGATGAACAGCTCAGCACGACGAGACCACAGAGAATCTCTGGATGCCTCCACGACGGAGCGGCGCTCGGTCTGACGGTAGAGGTCCACCGCACGCAACGTTGCAGGTGGCACATGCACGCGCCTGCGCTTCTGGTACTTCGCGCACGCCTCAAGAAGAATCGAAGCACCACTACCAGAGGCGCGAGGAAGTTCGACATCGAGCAGCGTCGAGAACTCCGCCAGGCGCATACCTGTAGACACGGCGAGCTGAGCACCGGCTTTCGAACGGAGCGGAGATCGCCCGCGCCACCCCGGATCCAATTCTCCCATCGCCGTGCATCCGGCAAGACCGACGTCACGGAACACTTTCCACTGGCTCTGCGTCAGCGGACGGATATCAGGCTCGCTGTGCCACGGACGCGAGAGGGCCGATGCGCGTCCGACCGTAATCCACGGTTCGCGCTGAATCACGCCAGTCTTGACCAATACCTGGTAGATCCCCCGGATCACGACGACATCGCGCTGCCAGGTCGCCGACGACACCGGGCGCTCACCATTGGTTAGACGCGATTCGCGATACGCAACAATGTCCTCTGTGGTCGCGTCCACCACGCCCGTTCGACGAGATTCGAGGAACGAAGCGAACCGGAGCGCGTCGTAGCCGTAGTTGCGCACCGTCGACTTGGACGTCGTTGCGCTGACCATCCGAAAATACGTGAGCCACGGTTCCAGCGGGCGCCACCTCTCGTCGAGAATGAGCGGCATCCCGTCCGGCAACGACCAGTTCGAGGAATAAACCTCTTCAGTTAGAGAATCGGGCGCCGCCTGAAAGGGAAGGCCCCGGTCGACGAAGCGCAGGTGCATGCTTCTCCAGGTGCAAATTAGATGGGTGGGTGACACACCGTTAGACAATACACATAAC
>JAKDKQ010000288.1 GCA_030453295.1 Janibacter sp. | reverse complement strand
GCCTTCATCGGCTACACCAAGCAGGCCGTCGAGCTCGACCAGGACCAGATCGTCACGATCACCCCGACGAGTCACACCGTGGTCAACTTCGACGGCACCCCGGCCGAGGGCAAGCCCTACGAGGTCACCTGGGACGCTGCCGCCGCCGAGAAGGGCGGCTTCGACACCTTCATGGAGAAGGAGATCCACGACCAGCCGCACGCGGTCGGCGACACCCTCCTGGGCCGCACCGACGCCGACGGCCGCCTCGTCCTGGACGAGCTGCGCATCGACGAGGACCAGCTCAAGAACATCGACCGGATCACCATCGTGGCGTGCGGTACCGCCGCCTACGCCGGCATGGTCGCCAAGTACGCGATCGAGCACTGGACCCGCATCCCCGTCGAGGTCGCCCTCGCGCACGAGTTCCGCTATTGCGACCCGATCGTCTCCGACCGCACCCTGGTGGTCTCGATCAGCCAGTCCGGTGAGACTGCCGACACGGCGATGGCCGTGCGTCACGCCCGTTCCCTCGGGGCGCTGACCGTCTCGGTCTGCAACACCCACGGCGCGACCATCCCTCGCGAGTCCGATGCCGTGCTCTACACGCATGCCGGTCCGGAGATCGCCGTCGCCTCCACCAAGGCCTTCGTCGCGCAGATCACCGCCTGCTACGTGCTGGGCCTCTACCTCGCGCAGCTGCGCGGCGAGACCTACGCCGACGACGCCAAGGCGGTCATGGCCGAGCTGCACGAGGTGCCGGCCAAGATCGAGTCCCTGCTCGGCGAGATGGATCGGGTCAAGGAGATCGCCCGCTTCATGGCCGACACCCGCGCGGTCCTCTTCCTGGGCCGCCACGTCGGCTACCCCATCGCCATGGAGGGTGCGCTGAAGCTCAAGGAGCTCGCCTACATCCACGCCGAAGGTTTCGCTGCCGGCGAGCTCAAGCACGGCCCCATCGCCCTGATCGAGCCCGGCCAGCCGGTCTTCGTCGTGGTGCCCGGGCCCGACACCCCCAACGAGCTGCACAAGAAGGTCGTCTCCAACATCCAGGAGATCCGCGCTCGCGGTGCCCGCACCCTCGTCATCGCGCAGGAGGGAGACGAGGACGTCACCCCCTTCGCCGACGAGGTCATCCGCGTGCCGCACACCTCGCCGCTGCTCCAGCCGCTGCTCACCGTCGTGCCGTTGCAGGTCTTCGCCCTGCACCTGTCGACGGCCAAGGGCCTGGACGTCGACCAGCCGCGCAACCTCGCCAAGTCCGTCACCGTCGAGTGATCCGATGATCGTCGGGGTCGGCATCGACGTCGTCGACATCGCGCGGCTGGGGGAGCGGCTCGACCGCACCCCCGCCCTGCGGGACCGCGTCTTCACGCCCAGCGAGCGTGACCTGCCGCTGCACTCGCTGGCGGCACGGTTCGCGGCCAAGGAGGCCGTGGGCAAGGCGCTGTGCACTCCGGGCGACCTGCCGTGGCAGGGCGTCGAGGTGACCAACGGCGAGCACGGCGAGCCGGTCCTGGTCATCTCCGGGACCGTCGCGGCCCGCGCGGAGGCGATGGGCGTGGCCCGCATGCACATCTCGCTCAGCCACGACGGGGGCATCGCGACGGCTTTTGTCGTCGCCGAGTCGGTCTGACCTCCGGCGTCACCGGCCGGGTTGGGTGCGCAGGAGTCGCGGTACGGTCCGATCATGATCACCGGCTACTCCGTCGAGACCATCCGTGCGGCCGAGGCGGCCCTGCCCGAGCTCCTCGAGAGCGGCGAGCTGATGCAGCGCGCCGCCCGAGGCGTCGCCAGTGTGGCGGCCGGCCGCATGCGCGAGCGCGGCGCCCGGACCGTGACGGCGCTCGTCGGGCCGGGCAACAACGGTGCCGACACGCTCTTCGCCATCGCCCGGCTGGCCAAGCGGGGCTTCCTCGCGACCGCTGTGTGCGTCGACCCGAGTGCCTCCGAGGTGCAGACGCAGGCCGCCGAGCTGGCCCGCAGCCGCGGCGTCGTCGTGCTCGACGGAGCCAGCCGCGAGGCCATCACCGCGATCCACCGGGCAGAGGTGGTCCTCGACGGCATCACGGGCATCGGTGGGAGGCCGGGACTGCCCCCCTTCGCCCGGCCGTGGGTGGACGCGATCCGTGACCGGACGTGGGTGATCTCCGTCGACACCCCGAGCGGACAGCCCGTCGACGGCGGTGCGGCACTCGCCGATGCGGTCTTCGCGGACGAGACCGTCACCTTGGGTGCGCCCAAGCCCGTGCACCTGCTGCCGCCGACGGAGACCGCGTGCGGGGTGCTCACCGTCATCGACATCGGTCTCGACCTGTCCGACGCGACTCCCGCCGTGGTGCGCCTGACGCCCGACGACATCGCGTCGCGGTGGCCGGTCCCGACCACGGACGACGACAAGTACTCCCGGGGGGTCCTGGGCATCATCGCGGGCGGCGAGGAGTACACCGGCGCGGCGATCCTCACGACCACCGCCGCGGTGACGGCCGGCGTGGGCATGGTGCGTTACGTCGGGACGCCGACCCCGACCGGCCTGGTCCGCGCGGCCGTCCCCGAGGCGGTGCACGGCGAAGGGCGGGTCCAGGCCTGGGTCATCGGCCCCGGCTTCGACACCACGTCCACGGCGAAGGGAGCCTCCGCCCAACTCTTCGCCGCCCGGGCGGCCCTCGACTCGGACCTGCCGGTCCTCGTCGACGCCGGTGGGCTCGACCTCGTCGAGGGGCCTCGCACCGCGCCGACCCTGCTGACCCCGCACGCCGGGGAGTGCGCGCGGCTGCTCACCCGGCTGCGGGGTCGCGCCACCGACCTGACGCGTGAAGAGGTCGAGGGTGCACCGCTCGAGCACGCGCGCATGCTCGCGGGGATCACCGGGGCGACGGTGCTGCTCAAGGGGGCCACGACGTTCGTCGTCGACGCGGACGGTCCGGTCCACGTGCAGGACGACGCGCCGACCTGGCTGGCCACCGCCGGCTCGGGTGATGTGCTGGCGGGGCTGGCGGGTGCCCTGCTCGCTGGCGGCCTGGAGCCGGCGACCGCGGGATCGATGGCGGCGCTGGTCCACGGTCGGGCGGCGCACCTGGCCAACCCGGGGGGCCCGGTCAGGGCCCTCGACCTCGCCCACGCGCTGGGCCGCACCGTCGCGGCACTGCTGCGCGACGCGGACTGACGCCAGCCCGCACGACCTTAAGGAGATGCCCACCCCGGGCGCACTTCAGGCGCACGACCTTAAGGAGATGCGCACCCCGGG
>JAKDKQ010000287.1 GCA_030453295.1 Janibacter sp. | reverse complement strand
ACGCTGACCCCGATCCTCACGAAGTTCTGGGACCACCCGCAGTCCTGGACGATGGCCACCTACGAGGACAACGAGGGCTACACCGCCCTGCGTCAGGCGCTGCAGAGTGACCCGGCCGACCTCATCCAGGCGACCAAGGACTCCGGCCTGCGCGGCCGTGGTGGCGCCGGCTTCCCCACCGGCATGAAGTGGGGATTCCTGCCTCCTCCGGACGGTGGCCCCCGCTACCTCGTCGTCAACGCCGACGAGTCCGAGCCGGGCACCTGCAAGGACATCCCGCTGCTCATGGCGGCACCGCACTTCCTCGTCGAGGGCATCGCGATCACCTCCTTCGCGATCGGGTGCAACCACGCCTTCATCTACCTGCGCGGCGAGGTCGTCCACGTCTACCGGCGCGTCATGCGCGCGGTCGAGGAGGCCTACGCGGCCGGGTACCTCGGCAAGGACATCCTCGGGACCGGCTTCGACCTGGACGTGACCGTCCACGCCGGTGCCGGTGCCTACATCTGTGGCGAGGAGACGGCTCTGCTCGACTCCCTCGAGGGGCGTCGTGGCCAACCGCGTCTCAAGCCACCCTTCCCCGCGGTGGCCGGTCTCTACGCCCGCCCGACGGTCGTCAACAATGTCGAGTCCATCGCCTCGGTCCCGGCGATCATCAAGCAGGGCGCCGAGTGGTTCTCCGACATGGGGACGGAGAAGTCGCAGGGCTTCGGGATCTTTTCCCTGTCCGGGCACGTCAAGAACCCGGGCCAGTACGAGGCGCCGCTCGGCATCACGCTGCGCGAGCTGCTCGACATGGCCGGTGGCATGCGCGACCCGGGTCACCCGCTGAAGTTCTGGACCCCGGGTGGCTCGTCGACGCCGATCTTCACCGACGAGCACCTCGACGTGCCCCTGGACTTCGAGTCCGTCGCGGCCAACGGCTCGATGCTCGGTACGCGTGCGCTGCAGATCTTCGACGACACCGTCTCGGTCGTGCGCGCCGTGAGCCGCTGGACCGACTTCTACATGCACGAGTCCTGCGGCAAGTGCACCCCGTGCCGCGAGGGCACGTGGTGGCTCGCCCAGATCCTGCAGCGGATCGAGCGCGGCCAGGGCACCCCCGAGGACATCGACAAGCTCGTCGACATCTGCGACAACATCCTCGGACGGGCCTTCTGCGCCCTCGGTGACGGCGCCACCAGCCCGATCACCTCTGCCGTGAAGTATTTCCGTGAGGAGTTCGAGGCCGGGTGCCACACCCCGGCCGCGGAGCTCTTCCCGCCCGCCGCCTCGACGCTCTTCGCCAAGGAGCAGAACACGATGGTGACCGCATGAGCGTCACGAGCGACAAGAACCCGACGTCCGACGAGGTCAAGCCCGACCTCATCGGCGTGAGCATCGACGGCATCGCCGTCTCGGTCCCCAAGAACACCCTGGTCATCCGGGCCGCGGAGGAGGCGGGGATCGAGATCCCGCGCTTCTGCGACCACCCGCTCCTGGAGCCGGTCGGCGCCTGCCGCCAGTGCCTCGTCGAGGTGGCGACGCCCGACCGCGAGGGCAATGTCAAGCCGATGCCCAAGCCGCAGGCGAGCTGCACCATGACGGTCAGTGAGGGCATGCAGGTGCGCACGCAGCACTCCTCGCCGGTCGCCGACAAGGCGCAGCAGGGCATCATGGAGATGCTCCTCATCAACCACCCGCTCGACTGTCCGGTCTGCGACAAGGGCGGGGAGTGCCCCCTGCAGAACCAGTCGATGAGCAACGGCCGGGCCACCTCGCGCTTCGAGGACGTCAAGCGCACCTACCCCAAGCCGATCAACATCTCCTCCCAGGTGCTCCTCGACCGTGACCGGTGCGTGCTGTGCGCACGCTGCACCCGCTTCTCCGACCAGATCGCCGGCGACCCCTTCATCGCGCTCGTCGAGCGAGGTGCCCTCCAACAGGTCGGCATCTACGAGGACCAGCCCTTCGAGTCCTACTTCTCGGGCAACACGGTCCAGATCTGCCCCGTGGGCGCGCTCACGGGGGCGGCCTACCGCTTCCGGTCGCGTCCCTTCGACCTCGTCTCCACCTCCGACGTCTGCGAGCACTGCGCCGACGGCTGCTCGATCCGCACCGACCACCGCCGCGGCACGGTCCTGCGACGGATGGCGGGCAATGACCCCCAGGTCAACGAGGAGTGGAACTGCGACAAGGGCCGCTGGGCCTTCAACTCCGCCAGCCTCGGGGACCGCTTCGAGTTCCCGATGGTGCGTGACGCCAGCGGTGAGCTGCGCGTCGTCTCCTGGCAAGAGGCTCTCGTCGCTGCCGCGGAGGGGCTGCGCGCTGCGCAGGGCCACGGAGTGCTCGTCGGCGGCCGGGTGAGCGTCGAGGACGCCCACGCCTATGCGGCCTTCGCCCGCTCGGTGCTGCACACCGACAACATCGACCACCGCGCCCGTCCGCACTCCGCCGACGAGCGTGACTTCCTGCTGCGGCATGTCGCGGGGACCACGCCGCAGACCGGTGTGACCTTCGAAGAGGTCGGGCGGGCCAGCTCGGTCCTCCTCGTCGGTCTGGAGCCCGAGGAGGAGAGCCCGATCCTCTTCCTGCGCCTGCGCAAGGCCTACCGCGAGGCCAAGACCGCGGTCCACTCCATCGCTCCGCTGGCCACCCGCGGCCTCGACAAGCTCGGTGGCACCCTCATCCCGTCCGCACCCGGCACCGAGACCGAGGTGCTCACGGCGCTGACCGGCGAGGTCGGTCCCGGCGCGGACACCGACCCGCTCATCGCTGCCCACGCCGCGCTGCGCGGCGAGCGGCCGATCATCCTCGTCGGCGAACGCCTGGCCACCGTGCCCGGTGCCCTCGCCGCTGCTGCAGAGCTGGCCCGCGAGAGCGGTGCCCGACTGGCGTGGATCCCGCGACGTGCGGGTGAGCGCGGTGCGGTCGAGGCCGGCTGCCTGCCCGGTGAGGACGGCCTCGACACCGCCGGCATCGTCGCCGGCGCGGCCTCCGGCACGCTCGGTGCCCTGGTGGTCGGTGGCGTCGATGCGCACGACCTGGGTCTGCCCGGGGCGAGCGAGGCCTTCGAGCGGTCCTTCGTCGTCTCCCTCGAGATCCGCCCGAGCAGCGTCACCGAGCACGCCGACGTCGTGCTCCCGGTCGCCCCCCACGCCGAGCGTGCGGGAGCCTTCGTCAACTGGGAGGGGCGCGTGCGTCCCTTCGAGGCGGCACTGGCGACCAATGCGCTGCCCGACCACCGGGTCCTGCACATGCTGGCCGACGAGATGGG
>JAKDKQ010000286.1 GCA_030453295.1 Janibacter sp. | reverse complement strand
GCGACCGTCGTCCCCCTTCGTCGCCGGGTGAGCCGACAGTGGGCCGCGCTGGCCGCTGCCGCCGCACTCGTCGTCGGCGGCGGAGTCACGTGGCAGATCGTGGAGCAGGTCACCACGAGCGCCGCGGACGAGGTCCTGGCTGCCGCCGATGCCCAGAGCTGGCAGACGACCACGGCGGACGGTGGCACGGTCCGCGTGGTTCGCTCCGACCAGCTGGGCAAGGCCGTGCTGCGGGTCGAGGGGCTGGCCGACCCCGGGAGCGGCAAGGCCTACCAGGCGTGGCTCCAGGACTCCTCCGGCTCCATGGTCCCGGCCGGCATCATGACCTCCACCGACGGCGAGATGCTCCTGGAGGGCGATGTCGACTCAGCAGCAGGCGTCGGGGTGACGATGGAACCGGCAGGTGGCTCACCGCAGCCGACCTCCGACCCGGTGGCTCTCATCGAGCTCGTGTGACGGACACCCATGACGCCGAGGTCCTGCCGCGGAGTAGGGTCGTTCCCGTATCTGCTGCCCAATCACCGCACTAAGGGGTACGACTTCTCGTGAGCACCACTCCCGTCAAGGTCGCCGTCACCGGCGCCGCCGGCCAGATCGGCTACAGCCTTCTCTTCCGCATCGCCAGTGGGTCCCTCTTCGGCCCCGACACCCCCGTCGAGCTGCGTCTGCTCGAGATCACCCCGGCCCTGAAGGCCCTCGAGGGTGTCGTCATGGAGCTCGACGACTGCGCCTTCCCGACGCTCGCCGGTGTCGAGATCGGCGACGACGCCGAAAAGGTCTTCGACGGCGTCAACCACGCCCTCCTCGTCGGTGCGCGTCCGCGCGGTCCGGGCATGGAGCGCGGCGACCTGCTCGAGGCCAACGGCGGCATCTTCGCCCCGCAGGGCGCTGCCCTCAACAAGGTCGCGGCCGACGACGTGCACATCACGATCACCGGCAACCCGGCCAACACCAACGCGCTCATCGCGATGAGCAACGCGCCGGACATCCCCAACGAGCGTTTCAGCGCGCTGACCCGTCTGGACCACAACCGGGCCATCAGCCAGCTGTCCGCCAAGCTCGGCGTGCCGGTCACCGAGATCAAGAAGATGACGATCTGGGGCAACCACTCCGCCACCCAGTACCCCGACCTCTTCCACGCCGAGGTCTCCGGCAAGAACGCCGCCGAGACCGTGGGCGACCAGGAGTGGCTGGAGAGCACCTTCATCCCGACCGTGGCCAAGCGCGGCGCGGCGATCATCGAGGCCCGCGGCGCCTCCTCGGCCGCCTCGGCCGCGTCCGCGACCGTCGACCACGCTCGCGACTGGGCGCTGGGCACCCCCGAGGGTGACTGGGTGTCCATGTCGGTCTGCTCCGACGGCTCCTACGGCGTCCCCGAGGGCCTCATCTCCTCCTTCCCCGTCACCGTCAAGGACGGCAAGTGGGAGATCGTCCAGGGCCTCGAGATCGACGACTTCTCGCGCGCCAAGATCGACGCCTCCGTCGCCGAGCTCACCGAGGAGCGCGAGGCCGTGACCAAGCTCGGCCTCATCAAGGGCTGACCGCACGCAGGATTCACGCAGAGGAGCCCCGTCGGATCACCGACGGGCCTCCTCTGCGTTGGCTCAGCGGTTACCTCGTCACAACCATGCTCGAGCCGTCCCCTGAGCAGTCTTGGTTCCAGGTCGCCTGCCCGACCGCGTCCCAGTTCTGGCCCGGGAAGCTGCGGGAGACACCCTTGTTGTCCTCGTAGTCGAAGGGAGGGACGATGTCGGCGGCGTGCCCGTTGTCACCGACCTCGTGATCCTTGAAGTCCCAGTTGGCATGGCCCTTGATGACCCCCGTCTTGGACGGGCTAATCACGACGTATCCGTTGCCGGCAGTGTCGGGTGTGCCTCGCGCATGGCAGATCGTCACGTGCTCGGCGGGGGCAGCCTGAGCCGCGCTGCTCGCCAGCATCCCCGCGCCAGCGACCAGCGCCGCCGCTAGACCAACGGCCCCGCCGCGCATCGCCCTATCCGTTGAGAGTTTCATTCATTCCACTTCCCGAGCTCGCCCCGCACAGTGGGGCACCCCCACCGTGAACACGCGCTTCGTCGGGTCAAACATGTGCACGCTCACCGGTTCAGCGCTTGTGCGCCGCTCCCCGACCACTACAAAATTTACTGTTCACTTACTCTTTCCGCAAGACCCGGCAGCATGACGTGAGGTATCGAGGGAGCGCAGGCCTCCTCAGCGAGCAGCGAGGTCCAAGGTAAATCCTGAGACCAGCACCGCCACGCCCAGGACGACGAGCATCACGACATCGACGAGTGGGCCACGCACGGCGATCCCCCCAGCCTTGGACCCGGGCAGGGCGACCCTGAGCACGGATGCGAGCAGCAGGGCAGCACCCACGCTGACGGTCGCCCGCAGCATGTGGTCTGTCAGGACGAAGGCCAGTCCGACCGCGAGCCCGGCAAAGATGACCCACCACGCAGCCAGTGGCCGTGAGTCGAGGGCAGGGCGCACCTGTGCCGGGGCGTCCTCATCCCCTGCACCCTCGTCTCCGGCTCCCGGCTCGCTCATGCCAGGCCGCGCTCCGCCGCCTCGACGACATTGCTCAGCAGCATCGCCCGCGTCATCGGACCGACACCACCGGGGTTGGGGCTGACCCAGCCCGCGACGTCTGCCACGTCCGCGGCGACATCACCTGCGACCTTGGACTTGCCGTCCTCGGCCACGATCCGACTCACGCCCACGTCGAGCACGGCTGCGCCGGGCTTGACCATGTCCTTGGTGATGATCCCCGGCACGCCGGCTGCTGCGACGACGATGTCGGCCTGTCGGACCTCGGTTGCCAGGTCACGCGTGCCGGTGTGGCAGGAGACCGTCGTGGCATTTTCGCTGCGCCGGGTGAGGATCAGGCTGAGCGGCCGCCCCACGGTGATCCCGCGACCGACGATCACCACGTGCGCACCTGCGATCGGCACCTCGTGGCGGCGCAGCAGCTCGATGCACCCCATCGGCGTGCACGGCAGGGGCGCCGGCTCCCCGAGGACGAGCCACCCGAGGTTGGTCGGGTGCAGACCATCCACGTCCTTGGCCGGATCGACGGCCGACAGGATCCTGTTTTCGTCCAAACCAGTCGGCTGCTGCACGAGGAATCCGGTGCACGCCGGGTCCTCGTTGAGCTCACGCACGACCGCGAGGACCTCATCGAGGCTCGAGCTGCCCGGCAGATCACGTCGGATGCTCGTGATGCCGATCTCGGCGCAGTCCTTGTGCTTGGCACCGACGTACC
>JAKDKQ010000285.1 GCA_030453295.1 Janibacter sp. | reverse complement strand
GCCGGTCAGCATGCCTACGATGAAGGGCATGCTGACCGTCTCCTTCCCTGACCAGGCCTGGCTCGACGACGTGGGACCGATCGAGGGGGTGGCCTCGGTCGTCTGGGACCCGACGCAGCCGCCGCCCGGTGATGACATCGAGGTCTTCGTCGCGCCCTACATGGCGCCGAGCGCCGTGATCGAGCCGGTCCGCGACCAGCCCTCGGTGCGTCTGGTCCAGCTGCTCTCCGCCGGCGTGGACGCGGCCCTGCCCGTCGTCCCGGAGCACATCGCCATCGCCAACGCCCACGGCGTGCACGACGCCGCGACCGCCGAGCTGGCGGTGGCCCTCGTCCTCGCCGCCCAGCGCGGGTTCGACGAGTTCGCCGCTGCCCAGGCGAAGGGGGAGTGGCTGCCCCGTGAGTTCCGCCCCGGCCTGGCCGACAAGCGTGTTCTCGTCCTCGGCTACGGCTCGGTGGGCTCGGCGATCGCCAGGCGGTTGGCTCCCTTCGAGGTGGAGCTGACCGCGGTCGCGTCGCGGGCCCGCGAGGGCGATGACCTCGTCGACCGGATCCACGGCACCGACGAGCTGCTGGACCTGCTCCCGCAGCAGGACGTCGTCATCTCGGTGCTGCCCGGGACGGCCGCGACCAAGGGCATGCTCGGCGCCGAGACGCTCGCCGCGCTGCCTGACGGTGCGCTCGTCGTCAACGTCGGGCGTGGCCCGGCGCTCGACACCGACGCCGCGTTGGCCGAGGCCGGTCGGCTGCGCTTCGCCCTCGATGTGACCGATCCCGAGCCGCTGCCGGTCGGGCACCCGCTGTGGTCGGCCCCGGGTGTCATCATCAGCCCGCACGTGGGCGGCGTGACCGAGGCCTTCCGCCCGCGCATGGTGGCGCTGCTGCGCGAGCAGCTGCGCCGGATCGCTGCTGGTGAGCAGCCGCTCCACGTCGTGGACCGCTGAGGCGGCTCACTCCAGGGGGTAGACCCGTGAGCCGATGCGCAGGATGCCGTCGGCGATGCTCGAGCCGCCGTCGAGGGCGGCGCTGCCGCTGGTGAAGGGACCGTGCAGCACCCCCTCGGGCGATACGGCCCACGTGGTCCGGATGCGCTCTCCGACGACATTGCTCGTGGCGCCCACGACCGCGACCCAGCCACTGGGATCCGCCTCGGTGAGCGCGATGCGAGGGGCGCCCGGGAAGCGCACGACCTGATCGGTCCCGACCTGCCACAGCCCGGCGGACCGCCCGCGTCGCACAGGCTGCCAGAGCACGTCACCTCGCTGGTCCTGAACGACATCGACATCGGACACCCACCCGTCCGGTGGCTGGGCTTGCGTGATCTCGCCGGTCCGCAGGTCGAGCGCGGAGTAGTGAGCGACGACGGGGTCCTGGCCATCCCAGCTCGGCGTGTCGGGGATGTAGATGATGCCGCCGCTGTCGGGGAGGGAGAACGGCCGCGCGCGGTCGATCCAGTCCTCTTCCCACTCGACCGCGCCGGTGCTCACCGACCGTCCGGTCAGCACCCCGGCGCCGTGCTCGACATAGGTCTCCCCGACGACGCGTCCGTAGGTGAGGCAGTCCAGCCCCCGGACGACGATGGTGCCGTCATCGACGCGGGCGAGGTCGACCCCCTTCGATCCACGCGATGACGACGGGAGGAAGACGACCGACTGCTGCAGGTCGGGCACGTCGAGGGTCAGCGGGACACCCTGCTTGCACTCCGTGCCGGCCCTGCGGGGCGAGGTCCACAGCTCGTCGCCCGTGGTGAGGTCATGGCCTGCGGTGCCTTCGCGCGTGCGGACGACGAGGACGCCTTCGTGCTGCGCGACGGCGGTGGGCTGCCCACGAGTCACGGTCCACCACACCTGTCGGCCCGTGTCGATGAGGCGGGCGACGATGCGCCGGTCCTCTTCGCCCTCGACCGACTCGTCGAGGACGACGGTCGCATCCGTCGTGGTCAGGACATGGCTGTCGTCGGGGGCGGTCCAGCGCACCTCGCCGGTCTGCGCGTCACGGGCGACGCCCTCGGCGAAGAGGGTGCTGCCCAGACGGAAGGAGTCGACCGCGAGGTGGCCGCGGTTGCTGACCTCGTCCCAGTGCGCACGACGGTCGGGGAAGCCGTGGAGGCCGAGCCACGCACCGCCGCCCACACCGAGCGCGATGGCGAGGGCAGCGGCGACCAGGGGGATCCTGCGGATCAGGAGGCGGCTGAGCACGAGCACCGGGCCCACGACGAGCAGGGCGGCTCCGAGGAGGTACGGCCAGCGTCCGAGGTCGGCCAGCACGGCGGCGGCGACCAGACCGACACCGATCACGGTGAGGGCGGCGCCGACGACGGCCGGGTGGCTCCTGAGCCAGCGCACAACCTTGCTCACCATGGGCCGCAGTCTAGGTCGGGGGCCGTGGGCCGACCGGGCACCGCGCCGTGGGTGTCAGCGGAGGGTGACCCTCAGGACACGGTCGTCACCCTCGCGCGGCTCCCCACGGAAGGTGTTGCTCGTCAGGACCCACAGGCTCCCGTCGGGGGCCAGGTCGACGTCGCGCAGCCGACCGTGCTCACCCTCGAGGAGGCGCTGCGGCGTCCCGACCTGCAGGTCCTCGCCGGAGCCGCTCACCGGCACGCGCCACAGGCTTTCGCCCCGCAGGGCGGCCAGGACCACCGAGCCGTCCGTCGCGACGGCGATCCCGCTCGGCGAGGCATCCGCCGTGGACCATGTCGTGACCGGGTCGACGAACTCGCCCCCGCCACCCTCGCCCTCCACCTGCGGCCACCCGTAGTTGCCGCCGGGCTCGACCCGGTTGAGCTCGTCCCAGGTGTCCTGGCCGAACTCGCTCGCCCACATCATCCCGTCCTCACCCCATGCCAGACCTTGGACATTGCGGTGGCCGGAGCTCCACACGGGGGAGTCCGGCTCGGGGTTGCCGGGAGCCGGCTCCCCGTCCGGCGTGATCCGCAGGATCTTGCCGCCGAGGCTGTCCGGGTCCTGCGCCGCGGCGGTGTCGCCCGCGTCCCCGGTCGCCACGTAGAGCTGGCCGTCGGGACCGAAGGCGATCCGGCCCCCGTTGTGGTGGCCCGCCGTGGGGATACCGGTCAGGATCGGCTGGGGAGCGCCAAGACCGTTGTCTCCCAAGGTCATCCGCAGCACCCGGTTGTCCTCGGCGGTGGTCGCGTAGACGAAGACCGTCTGGTCCTGCGCAAAGGTGGGAGAGACCGCGAGACCCAGGAGGCCCCCTTCGCCATCGGCCACGACGCCGGGCACCGTGCCGAGGCTGCTCACCTCGC
>JAKDKQ010000284.1 GCA_030453295.1 Janibacter sp. | reverse complement strand
CCCCCTTCGCCCAGCCCTGCGCGGGTGGAGGTATACGCGCGGACGAATCACCCGCGAGTCGGCATCCACTCGATGAGGCGCGCTCAGTCGGTGGTGCGCGCGTTGAAGGCACGCAGCGCCAGCGGCGCGATGACCAAGGTGATGCCGACGGACCAGATGATCGTCGCCAGCTCCGGGTGGTGCAGCGGCCACGGGGCATCGGGTCGCAGTGGCTGACCGGCGACACCCCAGTTGTCGCGCATGGCCTGGCTCAGGGAGCTGATGGGGTTCCACTCGGCGATCGTGCGCAGCCACGACGGCATGACGTCGGTGCGGGCGAAGGCGTTGGACAAGAAGGTGATCGGGAAGATCGTCGTGAACATCAGGCCGTTGACCGCCTCGACCGAGCGCATGGCGGAGCCGACGAGGATGCCGATCCAGATCATCGCGAAGCCGAAGAGCAGCAGCAGCGCGTAGCCGATCAGTGAGTTGATGACGCCCTCGTGCAGGCGCCAGCCGATGAAGAGCCCCGTCACCGACATGACCGCGACGCCGATGCTCGAGTGGATGAGGGCGGCGATGCTGCGCGAGATGAGGATCGAGGAGCGTCGGATCGGCAGGGAGCGGAGCCGGTCGACCATGCCTTTGCTGATGTCCGTGTTGAGGCCGATGGCGACGATGAAGGAGCTGAAGGCGATGGTCTGCGCCAT
This sequence comes from Janibacter sp., assembly GCA_030453295.1. Taxonomy (GTDB): domain Bacteria; phylum Actinomycetota; class Actinomycetes; order Actinomycetales; family Dermatophilaceae; genus Janibacter. The sequence goes on along the minus strand of JAKDKQ010000284.1, from coordinate 2,575 downwards.
GATCCCCGGCAGCAGCCACGGCTTGTAGTCGACGCCGGGGATCTGGATCGAGCCGCCGAAGACGAAGGCGAAGAGCAGCACGAACATGATCGGCTGGATCGTCACGTCGGTGAGCATCTCGGGCTGACGCTTGATGTGCGTGAGGTTGCGACGCACGAGGGTCGTGATCTGACGGACCCGGCCGGCGCCGGTGGTCGGTGTGGCCACGCTCATTGGGGGACCTCCTGGTTGCTGGTCTCCTCGGCCGTGTGGCCCGTGAGGGAGAGGAAGACGTCGTCGAGGCTGGGCCGCTGCATCCCCAGGTCGTCGACCTCGATGCCCGCGCCGTCGAGCACCGCTGCGATGCGGGTCAGCTCCGAGACCGCCGCGCCCGGCGCGGTGAGACGACGGGCGTCGACGTCGACGTGGAGGTCGCCGACGACTCCACGGACCAGGTCGGCGGCCCGGGGCACCTCGTCGTGCCGCGAGACCGTGACCACCAGACTCGTGGCGCCCGACTGGTTCTTCAGCTCCAGCGGGGTGCCCTGGGCGATGATCTGGCCGTGGTCGATGACGCACACGCGGTCGGCCAGCTGGTCGGCCTCGTCGAGGTACTGAGTGGTGAGCAGCAGGGTGGTGCCGTCACGCACGAGGTCGCGCAGCACGTCCCACAGCTCGACCCGGCTGCGCGGGTCGAGGCCGGTGGTCGGCTCGTCGAGGAAGAGCACGGCCGGGTGCGCGATGAGGCTGACGGCCAGGTCGATGCGTCGCCGCATGCCGCCGGAGTAGTCCTTGACCACCTTGTTGCCCGCCTCGGTGAGCGAAAAACGCTCGAGCAGATCGTCGGCGCGCCGCTTCACCTCGCGACCGGGCAGCCCGTAGAGGTCGCCGACGAGGCGCAAGTTTTCCCGCCCGGTCAGCAGGTCGTCGACGGTCGCGCCCTGGGCGGTCAGGCCCATGCTCGCGCGCACCGCGTCGGGCTGGGTGGCCACGTCGTACCCGGCGACCCGGGCGGAGCCGCTGGTCGGGATGGCGAGGGTGGTCATCATCCGCACCGTGGTCGTCTTGCCGGCGCCGTTGGGACCCAGGAGCCCGAAGACGGTGCCCTGGGGTACCTCGAAACTCACGTCGTCGACGGCGACGAAGTCACCGAATTTTTTCACCAGGCTGGTGGCCTCGATCACGGGTGCGGTCATGTCGGTCAACACTAGGTGAGGCCGCCGACAGCGCACGAGCCCTTTTGGGGAGGCTCAGTCCAGGGTGTCGACGTCGATCTGGTCGTCGGGGTCGTGGCTGCGACGTCGGGCGCGCAGGACCATCCACCCGATGACCCCGAGCACGGCGAGGATGATCAGCAGGTAGACGACCTTGCTGATCGGGTCCATGTACTGCTCGACGATCTCGTAGCGGTCGCCGAGCTGGAAGCCGATCCAGACGAAGAGGGTGTTCCAGATGAGCGATCCCGCGGTCGTGTACCCGAGGAACTGGGTCAAGGGCATCCGGTCGATGCCCGCAGGGATCGAGATGAGGCTGCGGATCCCGGGGACGAATCGCCCGAAGAAGACCGCCTTGGGGCCGTGCTTGGTGAACCAGGCGTCTGTCTTGTCGATGTCGGCGACGTCGACGAGCGGCATCCGGTGCGCGATGCGCTTCAGCCGCTCCATGCCGAGCGCCGCACCGATCCCGTAGAGCAGCAGCGCCCCCGTGACCGAGCCGAGCGTGGCCCACAGGATCGCCTCGACGATCGAGTAGCGCCCCTGGGCGGCGGTGAAACCGGCGAGCGGCAGGATCACCTCGCTGGGGATCGGCGGAAAGATGTTTTCCAGGAAGATGCCGAGCGCGATCCCGGGGCCCCCGATGCTGTCCATGAGGGCGAGGACCCAGTCGACGACGGTGTTCATGCAGTCCTTCCGAGGCGGTGGCGTCTACCTTGGGGTCCGTGCGGACCCCGGATGATCATGCCAAGGCTAAGGGCGAAGTCTCGACGCCCCCTGTGAGCCATGGCGTCGGTCCGTGGGAGGGTCCCTGGCCGACGGACGCCCGGCTGGATCCCGAGCTGCTCCGCGACGGGGACCGGCGCAATGTCGAGGACCGGTATCGCTACTGGTCCCACGACGCGATCACGGCGGACCTGGCCACGCGCCGTCACGACTTCCACGTCGCGATCGAGAACTGGGAGCACGACTTCAACATCGGTTCCGTCGTGCGCACCGCCAACGCCCTCGGCGCCGCCGCCTTCCACATCGTCGGCAAGCGGCGGTGGAACCGTCGCGGTGCGATGGTCACCGACCGCTACCAGGTGGAGCACCACCACCCTGACGTCGCCGACCTCGTGGAGTGGGCGAGCACGGCGGGCGAAGGGGGGACCCCCCTTCGCCTCATCGGCATCGACAATGTCCCCGGCTCGGTCCCGATCGAGACCTACGACCTGCCGCGCGGGTGCGTGCTCGTCTTCGGTCAAGAGGGCCCGGGGATCTCGCCGGAGATGCTGGCCGCCTGCGACGACGTCCTCGAGATCAGCCAGTTCGGCTCGACCCGGTCGATGAACGCCGGTGCCGCAGCCGCCATCGCGATGCACGCCTGGGTGCGGCGGCAC
>JAKDKQ010000283.1 GCA_030453295.1 Janibacter sp. | reverse complement strand
CAGCCCGAGGGCTGCCCGGTCCCCCACATCCCGCGGCCGGAGCACTACGAGATCGCGGTCCTGCGTGAGGACGAGTCCCGTGGCGGCTCGGCCTGGGTGCACGACCACCTGCGCGAAGGGGAGGTCCTCACCGTCCGCGGACCGCGCAACCACTTCCACCTGCCCGAGCAGGCGCAGCGCTATGTCTTCGTCGCCGGCGGCATCGGCATCACCCCGATCCGGGCGATGGCCGCGCAGGCCGCCCGCGAGGGCACCCCCTACGAGATCCACTACCTCGGCCGCGAGCGCGCCGGCATGGCCTTCGTCGACGAGCTGATGGCCGAGCACGGCGACCGACTCGTCGTGCACTGCTCCGGCGAGGGCACGAGGGCCGATCTGCGCGCCCTGATGTCCGACAACGCTGCTGACGGTCGCGCCGGGCGCGTGCACGTCTACGCGTGCGGTCCGCAGCGGATGATCGACGACCTGACCGTCGACACTGCGGACTGGCCCGAGGACACCGTCGTCTTCGAGCACTTCTCCTCGACCCTCGGTGAGCTCGACCCGGAGCAGGAGCACGAGTTCACCGTGCACCTCGCGGACTCGGACATCGACGTGGTCGTCACCCGTGACCGGACCCTCCTGCAGACCCTGCGTGAAGCGGGGATGACCATCCCCTCCAACTGCCAGGAGGGGCTGTGCGGCACCTGCGAGGTGCCCGTGCTCGACGGAGCGATCGACCACCGCGATGTCGTCCTGTCCGCATCCGAGCGCCGCGAGGGCGATCGGATGATGTCGTGCTGCTCCCGGGCCACGGGCGAGCGCCTCGTCCTGGGTCTGTGACCCCCTTTCCCCGACCCCACACCAAAGGCAACCGATGACGCTTGCACTCCTGGGCATCCTGCTCTCGCTCGTCCTGCTGATCACCCTGGCCTACCGCGGCCACTCGGTGATCGCCGTCGCCCCCTTCGCCGCGATGGTCGCCGTGCTCATGTCCGGCGCACCGCTGCTCGCCAGCTACACGCAGGTCTTCATGCCCGCCCTCGGCGGGTTCATGGCGGCCTTCTTCCCCCTCTTCCTCGTCGGCGCGATCTTCGGTCGACTGATGACGGTCAGCGGCTACGCGCGTGACCTCGCCGGGTGGATCTCGGGAGTGCTCGGTCCGCGCTTCGCCATCCTCGTCACGGTGCTGGCCACCGCGCTGCTGACCTACGGCGGCGTGAGCGCGTGGGTCGTCGTCTTCACGATCTTCCCGATCGCCACCGCGCTCTTCGCGGAGGCGGACATCCCCAAGCGGCTCATGCCGGCCGCGATCGCCCTGGGCATCTTCACCTTCGCCACCGCTGCGCTGCCCGGGTCGCCGCAGATCCACAACACGATCCCGACGAAGTTCTTCGGCACCAACACCTTCGCCGCGCCCGGTCTGGGTCTCCTCGGAGCGATCCTCGTCTTCGCCCTCGGCATGCTGTGGCTGGAGCGCCGGCAGAAGCAGCTCCTGGCAGCCGGGGAGTCCTTCGCCGACCTGACGCTCGCCGAGCGCAAGGAGGCCGAGCGCCTCGGGCGCGACCTGCCGACCACGGGCTCCCCGCACCGCGCCGACGCCGTGGACCCCGACGCGCTGGAGGGCACCGCCACCCAGCCCGCCTCGGCCCCGGTGACCGTCGCGACGGCGGAGCGGACCTCCCCTTCGCCCGAGGTCGGTCAGCGTCCCGGTCCCGTCGCCGGTCTCATCGGCCTCAGCCCCATCCTCGCCATCGTCGCGGCCAACGCGCTGTGCACCTACCTGCTCTTCCCCGCGCTCGACACCGGTTACCTCGCCGACAAGAAGTTCGGTGGCACCTCGATCGCCGCCGTCACCGGGATCTGGTCGGTGACGGTCGCCATGCTGGCCGGCATCGCGCTCGTCTTCCTCATGCGCGTGGGCTCCTGGCGTGAGTACGTCGAGGGGCTCACCGAAGGTGCCCGCAATGCCGTGCTGCCCGTCTTCAACACCGCGAGCGAGGTCGGCTATGGCGCGGTCATCGCCTCGCTCGCCGTCTTCGCCACGGTCCGCGACGGGATGTTCGGCGTCAGCGACAACCCCGTCGTCGTCGCCGCGGTGTCCACCTCGGGCATCTCCGGCCTCACCGGGTCGGCCTCCGGGGGGCTGACGATCACGCTCAACACCTTCGGTGAGCAGCTGGCGCAGATGGCCACGGACCAGGGCATCTCGATGGAGCTGATGCACCGCGTGACGGCGATGGCCTCGACGGGCTTCGACTCGCTCCCCCACAACGGTGCCATCATCACCTTGTTGCTCGTCTGCGGACTCTCGCACCGCGAGTCGTACAAGGACATCTTCGTCGTGACCGTCATCGTCCCCGTCGTGGGACTGCTCGCGGTGATGGGTATCGGCCTCACCGTCGGAACCTTCTAGGACCCCACCCAACGGCGAGTCACCTCGCCCGAGATCAAGGAGTGACCATGGCCCACTACCGCCAGGTCGGACCGGTGCCGGACAAGCGGCACACCCTCTTCAAGGACGACGACGGCAAGATCCTCTACGAGGAGCTCATGGGTGAGGAGGGCTTCAGCTCGGACAGCTCGCTGCTCTACCACCGCCATATCCCCTCGGGGATCGTCGGTGCGCGCCACTGGGAGCTGCCCGACCAGACGCTCGCGCCCAACGAGCCGCTGCTCCCCCGTCACCTGAAGCCGCACGACCTCTTCACCGACGAGCAGGCGGCCACGACCGACGCGGTGACCGGCCGGCAGCTCGTCCTGGGCAACCCGGACGTGCGCATCTCCTACGCCCACGTCGGCGCGACATCGCCGTTGTACAAGAACGCGATCGGCGACGAGTGCGTCTACGTCGAGCGCGGCTCGGCCCTGCTCGAGACGCAGTTCGGCGCGCTCGAGGCCGCCGAGGGCGACTACGTGATCATCCCGCGCGCGACGATCCACCGCTGGGTCCTGCGCGAGGGCGAGACCGCCCGGTTGTACGCCATCGAGGCCACCAGCCACATCGCCCCGCCCAAGCGCTACCTCTCCCGGTACGGCCAGTTCCTGGAGCACGCGCCCTACTGCGAGCGCGACCTGCGCGGCCCCACCGAGCCCCTGCTGCGCGAGGAGCAGGACGTCGAGGTCTACATCAAGCACCGTGGTCGCGGCCCCAGCGGGATCACGGGCACGATCCACACGGTGCCGGAGCACCCCTTCGACGTCGTCGGCTGGGACGGGTGCCTCTACCCGTACACCTTCAACATCCGCGACTACATGCCGATCACGGGCAAGGTGCACCAGCCGCCGCC
>JAKDKQ010000282.1 GCA_030453295.1 Janibacter sp. | reverse complement strand
TAGCCGAAGGGGGTATTGCGGGATTGTTGAACAATCGCTAGTTTACGTGATCGGGAGCACAATGAGGTGGTCCCGTGAGCGATGAGGAGAACCACCATGACGCAGGCTCCACACCCTGACGCGACGTCGAAGCCGTCGAAGAAGCCACCGCCGGGCACCGCAGGCACGGCGACCAAGGGGGCCCTCCTCGGAGCGATGTTCCTCATGGCGACGAGCGCCATCGGGCCAGGATTCATCACTCAGACCACGGTCTTCACCGCTCAGCTCGGCGCAGCCTTCGCCTTCGCGATCCTCATCTCGACCATCGTCGACATCGCTGTGCAGCTGAATGTCTGGCGCGTCATCGGCGTCTCCGGCATGCGCGCGCAGGACCTCGCCAACAAGGTGATCCCGGGCTTCGGGTACGTCCTGGCCGTCTTGGTCGTCTTCGGCGGACTGGTCTTCAACATCGGCAACATCGGCGGCACGGGCCTCGGGGCCAACGCGATGTTCGGCGTCGACGCCAAGATCGGTGGTGCGGTGTCCGCGCTCATCGCCATTGCGATCTTCGTCAGCAAGAAGGCCGGTGTCGCGATGGACCGCATCGTCGTGGTCCTCGGCGTGCTGATGATCGCCATGGTCGCCTACGCAGCCATTGCGACGCAGCCACCCTATGGCGACGCACTCAAGCAGACCGTCCTGCCGGACAAGGTCGACTTCCTCATCATCACCACCCTCATCGGCGGCACCGTCGGTGGCTACATCACCTATGCCGGCGCCCACCGCATCGTCGACTCCGGGATCACGGGGCCCGAGCGGGTCGCCGAGATCAGCAAGGGGTCGATCACCGGCATCCTCGTCACGGCCGTCATGCGCGGGCTGCTCTTCCTGGCCATCCTCGGTGTCGTCGTCGGTGGAGTGAGTCTCGTCGGTGTCGACAACCCGCCGGCTGTCGCCTTCGAGGCTGCTCTTGGCAGGGTGGGCCTGCACATCTTCGGCGTCATCCTCTGGGCCGCGAGCATCACGAGCGTCATCGGCGCTTCGTACACCTCGGTCAGCTTCCTCACGACCTTCAGCGAGACGATCAAGCAGTACAGGCAGTGGGTGGTCGTCGGCTTCATCATCGTCTCGGCCACGATCTACATCTCCCTCGGCCAGTCCCCGGCGACCCTGCTCATCCTCGCCGGCGCGCTCAACGGGCTGATCCTGCCCTTCGGCTTCGGGATCCTCATCTGGGTGGCCCTGCGCCGCCAGGACCTGCTGGGCGGGTACGCCTACCCCAAGTGGCTGGCCTACCTCGGTCTGGCGATCTGGCTGCTCACGATCTACCTGGGCTACCAGTCCTTCAGCGGCATCGTGGACCTGTGGAGCCAGTGACCCACTCCCCGACCAACAGCACGTGACGGACAGGAGCAGCAGGATGCAGATCGACCTCAATGCCGACCTCGGTGAGAGCTTCGGCAGCTGGACCCTCGGTGACGACGACGCGATGCTCGAGGTGGTGACGAGTGCCAATGTCGCCTGCGGCTTCCACGCTGGCGACCCCTCGGTGCTGCGGCACAGCTGTGAGCGTGCTGCTGAGCGCGGGGTGGCCGTCGGCGCCCAGGTCGGCTATCGCGACCTGGCGGGCTTCGGTCGGCGCTTCATCGACATGGTGCCGGCCGAGCTCACCGACGACGTGCTCTACCAGATCGGCGCGCTCGAGGCCTTCGCCAAGGTGGCCGGCACCCGGGTGCGCTACGTCAAGCCGCACGGCGCGCTGTACAACGCGATCGTCCACCACGAGGCGCAGGCAGCGGCGGTCGTCGAAGCCGTCGTCTCCTACGACCGCACCCTGCCCGTCCTCGGGCTGCCGGGGTCGGCGTGGCTACGACTCGCGGAGGAGGCCGGGCTGACCACGGTCGGCGAAGCCTTCGCCGATCGTGCCTACACGCCGGAGGGCACCCTGGTCTCCCGACGGGAAGCCGGTGCGGTCCTGCACGATCCCGTCGAGATCGCCGAGCGGTGCGTGCGCATCGCGACGAAGGGGGAGGTCGTCGCCACCGACGGGAGCGTCGTCCCCGCCCCTGCCGGGTCACTGTGCGTGCACGGTGACAGTCCGGGCGCGGTGACGATCGCCCGAGAGGTGCGCGCCGGCCTGGAGCGTGCCGGGGTGAGCCTCACCCCCTTCGTCGGGGAGGCTGCGTGAAGCTCATGCCGTGCGCCGACAGCGCACTCCTGGTCGAGATGGCGGACATGGACGAGGTCCTCGCTCTCTATGCCCATCTCGACGAGGACCCACCGGACGGCGTCATCGACATGGTGCCCGCCGCGACGACGCTCCTGATCACCATCGACAGGACGGTGACGGATGTGGAGCGACTGTCACGAGAGGTCTCGGCCGTCTCCGTGGGCACGCACCACCGGGCGACCACCGGCGAGGTGGAGATCCCCGTGGTCTACGACGGCGAGGACCTGGCAGAGGTCGCGCGGCTCACCGGTCTCGACGAGCGCGGCGTCATCGAGGCGCACACCGGGACGGCGTGGACCGTCGCCTTCTGCGGGTTCGCCCCCGGCTTCGGGTACATGGTCGGCGGCGACGACCGGCTGCAGGTGCCGCGGCGGGACAACCCGCGGACCAAGGTGCCCACGGGCTCCGTGGCGCTCGCCGGCGAGTTCGCGAGCGTCTACCCGCGGGAGTCGCCCGGCGGCTGGCAGCTCATCGGTCGCACCTCGCTCGAGGTCTGGGACATCCACCGCGAGCCGCCCGCACTGCTCGTGCCGGGGACCATCGTGCGCTACGTGGAGGCCGCCGCATGAGCACCTTCCGCGCTCTCGAGATCGTCGCCACCGGACCGCAGGCCACCATCCAGGACCTGGGCCGTGACGGGCTGGCTGGCCTGGGCGTCGGCCGTTCGGGGGCGGCCGACCTCGGCGCGCTCCGGCTGGCCAATCGACTCCTCGGCAATCCTGAGGGTGCCGCTGCCCTCGAGGTGACCTTGGGTGGGCTCGAGGTGCGCGCTCGCGGAGGCATGTGGGTGACCATCACGGGGGCGACCTCCCCCGCGACCATCGACGGACTGCCTGTTGGGTACGCAGCCGTGACCTGGCTGCCGGATGGGGCCTCCCTGCGTCTGGGGCCAGCGACCGCTGGTCTGCGCAGCTACCTGGCGGTGCGTGGCGGGATCGATGTGGCTCCGGTCCTGCGCTCTCGCTCGACCGACACGATGGCCGCGCTCGGACCTGCCGTTCCGGCACCCGGGGACCTGCTTCCGGTGGGTCGGACCCCGGGGGCTCCTCCCCTGCTCGACGTCGCACCGGT
>JAKDKQ010000281.1 GCA_030453295.1 Janibacter sp. | reverse complement strand
CCGCCGATCCACACGGTCGCCGACACGAGGTGGAAGGCGAGCGCGTTGACACCGCTCATGTGGTCGAGGCTGGCGGCGGAGTGGCCGGCCAGGGCGAGGGGCAGCAGGGCCAGGATCGAGCCGCCGGCCGCCCAGGCCAAGGCCCCCTTGGTCCTGGCCAACGGCACCGCCACGGCGATGACGGCGACGATGACCGAGGAGATCACCGCGGTGCGCGTGCTGTCGAGATCCCACACGAAGGCCATCAGCTGCGAGACGTAGTCGGGGTCGGTCAGCGGGATCCCCGCGAGCGCAGCGAAGTCGGTGAGCATGCGTCCGAGCCCGGCGAGGAACCACACGATGGCCGCGCCGCCGGCCATCCGGGCGAGGGTCTCGCGACGCGCGGTGCGGGTGGTCTCGGGCACGAGGAAGGCCCCGATGACCAGCGACCCGACCGTCAGGGCCGCGGCCGCGTCGTGGACGGTCCGCAGGACCGGCAGGGACCACCGGACAAAGGGGCCCGGGTCGCCGAGCTCGAGCGCTGCGGCTCCCCCACCGAAGGCCGTCGCGGCCACCACAGCGACCACGGAGACCACCCCGAGGACCGCGAACGGCGAGGACGTGGTGCGGCCGATGCTCGTGGTGGTGGACATGCCCTCTAATCTAGGCAACTACCTCCGGGATGCGGACATCGCCTGCATCCCGGCGACCACCACCACTCGAGGATGCGCCGTGCCCGCCTCAGCCCGCCAGCTCAGCACCAGCGTCATCCGGATGCTGCGCACGCTGCACGCCACCCGCGTCCGCGCCCCACGGGTCCACCCGGGCGTCGAGGCCAGCCACCACTCCGTCCTCGTCGCCGTGCGCGACCAGCCCAGCCGCGTGGGCGACATCGCCGAGCGCAATCTCTCCGATGCGTCCACGGTCAGCCGTCAGGTGAGCCACCTGACGTCCTTGGGGCTGCTGACCAAGGTCCCCGATCCGGACGACGGCCGGGCACAGCTCGTCGCCCTGACCGACGAGGGCGCGGCCCTGCTGGCCGAGCTCGTCGACCGACGCGAGGCCTGGTTCGCAGACCTCCTCTCCGACTGGAGCGACGAGGACCTCACGGCCTTCGTCGGGTACGTCGACCGCTTCTGCGACGACGTCGCAGCAGACGACCGCCACCGACGCTGACCCGGGCGCAACCACGGTGCCCCCTCGCGCGTCTGGAAAGATGATCGCGTCACTCGCCACGCTCTGGGGGATACCCGCATGTCGCACCGTCGCGCCGTCATCACGGCACTCACGCTCACCACCGCTGCGGCCCTCGCCGCGGCCCCAGCGCTCGCCGCACCCGCGGTCTCCGCAGCCACCGACCTCGACGTCATCTGTGACGCCATCGGCGCCGACGTCGTCACGGTCACGGGCGACCTCGCGTCGGGCGGCACGGCCCAGATCGCGCAGGGCCCGCTCACGATCGTCGGACAGCCCGGTTTCGTCGGCCGAGACTCCGCCGGCAAGGTCATCGACATCAAGCCCACCGGCAAGGGTTCACTGTGCACGGCGCAGACGCCGACCTCCGGCGACGAGCTCGCCGACATCCTCCCGGCGGACCGCGCCGCCTCGGCGACCTCGTCCGGAGCGGTGACGGGGGCCCTGACCTTCACGGTCGAGGTCGATGCTCCCCCGGTTCCGATGAGCGCGCAGCGCTCGGCCGATGACCAGTCGAGCACCGCCGCCAGCCTCCCCTTCGAGTCGGAGCTGCGCAGCTACCTCAACAGCCGGCCGGGCGCGGTCGGGGTGGCCGTCCGCCTGCCCGGCACCGGCCGCTCGTGGACCTACACCAAGACGTCCTCGCGCAATGTCACGGCGAGCATCGTCAAGGTCCAGATCATGTCGGCCGTGATGATGAAGGCACAGGATGCGGGCCGCTCCCTGACGTCCTGGGAAAAGTCGCAGATGTCGCCGATGATCCGTAACAGCGACAACAACGCGACGACGGCCCTCTTCAACCACATTGGTGGGCGCAGCGGGCTCGACCGTGCGGGCGACCGCCTCGGGATGTCGCAGACCTACGCCGACCCCTACAACCACTGGGGCCTGACGAGCACCACCGCCGCGGACCAGGCCGAGCTCATGGAGCACTACGCCCGCCCCTCCACGGTGCTGACCTCGACCAATCGCATGTACGGCCTGAGCCTCATGCGGCACATCAACTCCAGCCAGGACTGGGGGGTCAGCGCCGGCCCGCCCGCCGGCAGCGTGCCCCTGAAGAACGGCTGGCTCCCCCGCACCGACGGCTGGCACGTCAACAGCATCGGCTGGTCCTCCACGGGCACGGCTGACTACACGATCGGCGTCCTCACCCACCACGACCCCGGCGCCATGAGCACCCAGATCTCCACGATCGAAGGCGTCTCGCGGATCGTGTACAAGAACCGCGACACCCTCCTGCCACCACCGGAGCCGCCCAAGGAGCGCGGTCTGCGGGGCGACCTCGACGGTGACGGCAACGTCGACCTGCTCGGCTCGTCCGCCATCGGTCGGATCTACCTGATGAAGGGCAACGGCAACGGCGACTTCGCACCCAAGACCCAGATCAAGTCCGGGCTCGCGGACGCGACGTGGATGGGCACCGCAGGCGACGTCAACCGCGACGGCCGCTCCGACGTGCTCGTGCGTCGCGGCGACGGCCGGCTGCAGCTGATGTACGCGACGAGCGCCGGCAAGCTCGGCCCCCTCTACACGCTCGCCAACTGGTGGAGCTCCACTGTCAGCGACATCGCCGGCGGCGGCGATGTCGACGGTGACGGCGGGCTCGACATCCTGCTGCGTCGGACGACCGGTGAGATCACCCGCTACACGCTCTCCGACGCGGGAGACCTGCACAAGGCCGGCTCGATGGGCACTCCCGCCCGCTCCTACGAGGACATCATGCTCGTGCACGACCTCGACGGTGACGGCAAGGACGACATGCGCGGCATCGCCTACGGCAAGCAGATGCGCGCGTGGGTCTCCACGGGCACGGGGTGGAACCGCCTCGACGCCACCAGCCGCTGGGACGACTACCGCCTCGTCGCCGTGCCGGGTGACACCGACGGCGCCTCGGGCCGCCAGGACGACATCGTCGGCCTCCTGCCCACCGGCGAGGGACGGATCTTCTTCGGCAAGGACGCCGGCAGCCACACCACCGGCTATTACACGATCTCGCACCGGCTGAGCAGCGGGTTCATCCGACTCTTCTGAGGACGTGACGAGCAGGGGCCCCTCACCGGATCGGTGAGGGGGCCCTGCGCTGTGCGAGGACGGGTGGACTCAG
>JAKDKQ010000037.1 GCA_030453295.1 Janibacter sp. | reverse complement strand
GGAGGCTTCGCGGGCGTCGACGTCTTCTTCGTCATCTCCGGCTTCCTCATCACCAGCCAGCTCGTCCGCGAGGTCGAGCGCAGCGGCACCGTCTCGCTTCCCATCTTCTACGCCCGCCGCGCCAAGCGCCTCTTCCCGGCGGCGTTCACCGTCCTGGCCGCCACGGCCGCGATCGTCTGGCTCGTCTTCCCCAAGACGACCTGGCGCGACTTCGGCGGCGACATCGCTGGCTCGGCCGCATACCTCATCAACTGGCGCCTCGCGGAGCGCTCGGTCGACTACCTCGCCGAGGACGTGGGCGCCTCACCCGTGCAGCACTTCTGGTCCCTCGCGGTCGAGGAGCAGTACTACATCATCTGGCCGCTGCTGATCCTCGGGCTGGCCATGCTCATCCGTCGCTACCGGCTGCGCACGCGCCCGGTCCTTGCCCTTGCACTGACCGCCCTGATCCTGCTGCCGTCCCTGCTGTGGTCGATACACCTGACAGCGGCCGACCCGGCGCGCTCGTACTTCGTCACGACGACCCGGCTGTGGGAGCTGGCCATCGGCGCGCTCGTCGCGATCGCCGCAACCGTCGCCCCGCGCATCCCCCGCGCCGTCGCGATCGCCATCGGCTGGGGCGGGTTGGCCCTCATCGCCTTCGGTGCCCTGGCCCAGTCGACCGCCACCCCGTGGCCGGGGAGCGCGGCTGCTGTGCCGACCGTCGGCGCCGCCGCGGTCATCCTGGCCGGGTTCGCCGCCGGCCCCCACGGCCCCACGCGGATCCTCGGCACCCGGCCGATGGTGTGGGTCGGAGGGCTCTCCTACTCGCTCTACCTGTGGCACTGGCCGCTCGTCGTGGCCTCGCAGGAGCTCTGGCCCGACAACCGACTCGCCCCGGTCGCTGCCGTGATCCTGGCCTTCCTGCCCGCCTGGGCAGCGCACCGCTGGATCGAGAACCCGGTACGACACGCACCCCTCTTCTCACGGGGTGCCCGTCCCGCGCTCGTCCTGGGCCTGGCCCTCTCCCTGGCCGGCGTGTCCGCCGGCATGGCCGTCAGTCTCTCGACCCCGAGCGTCAAGGAGGCCAACCCGTCCCAGGCGGTCGGGGCAGCCGTCCTCGAGCCGGATCCGGCCACGGCCGAGATCAGCACCGACCCCGGACCGATGACTCCGGACCCGCTCGAGGCGACCGAGGACCTGCCGTCTGCCTACGCCGAGGACTGCCAGACGGGATTGAACGAGACCGGCGTCAAGCGGTGCGAGTTCGGGGACCCCGAGGGGACCACCACGATCGCGCTTGTCGGTGACTCCAAGGCCCTTCAGTGGCTGCCCGCGCTGGAGGAGCTCGCGCCAGAGCGGGACTGGAAGATCGTTCTCTACATCCGCTCCGCGTGCCCCTTCTCCGCGACGAAGGGCGCGGACGAAGCGGTCCGGTCCCAGAACTGCCTCGACTGGGGCAAGGAGGTCATCAAGCGGTTGACGACGAACGACAAGCCCGATGTCGTCTTGACCTCGTCAGTTCGCGGAGAGGGCGAAGACGAGTCGGGCAGGAGCGTCAAGGTGCTCGCTGACGGCTACGCGGAGTACTGGCAGCAGCTCGAGGATGCCGGCAGTGACGTCGTCGTTGTGACCGACAATCCGCACCCGCGCAAGCAGGTCTACGCTTGCGTCGCGGAGAACCCTGACACCTATATGACTTCCTGCCAGGGCGACTTCGCCGAAGGTGGTGGGACTCCGGCGCTGCTGGCGGGCGCGGACCGCATGCAAGATGTCGACGTCATCGACGTCCTGCCATGGGTCTGCCCTGGAGACACGTGCTGGCCCGTGATCGGGAATGTCTTGGTCTACCGCCAGGGATCGCACGTGACGGCCACGTACGCCCGCTCCATGTCAGGAGTCTTCGACCAGGCCCTGAAGCCTCTCGTCGAGGACTGACCGACTCGTCTGCCCGTGCGCGGGCAGACGGTCAGTCCCGACGGCACCCTTCGAGCAGCGCGTCGACCTCCTGCACCACACGAGCACAGTTGTCGTGGTCGCGGTGGACGAAGGATGCGTCCGCTCGCGCGGCGTAAGGCTCAGCCACCACACAACCACCGGCGAGAGTGACCTCGAGGGCATCGAGGGTCTCCTCGAGGGTGCGCGCCACCGGACCGAAGCCGTCCCGGTCGTAGTCGAACCACGACGGCGAGGCATGGCGTGTCTCGTAGTCCTCCTCGTCGAACCGCGAGTAGATGATGGGCGTACCGACGTAGGCGACGTCGAAGTGCACTGACGAGTAGTCCGTGATGAAGGCATCACACGAGCGCAACTGGTCCTGGATCGACCGTCCCTCGCCACCACCGATGGTGATCCGGTCACCGATCGTCGGCAGCTGTGCCACCTGCTGGGCGAGGTTGTAGTGCGGGACGAAATTCAGACGGTAGTCATACCGCTCGAGCATGTCGGCAAGTCGTCGGCTGGTGAGCAGCTCGCCGACGAAGGACTCGTACGCGGACCCCTCGAAGGGCTCGTGCTCGCCGTCTCCCTTGCCGAAGAGCATCGGCACCAGGTAGCGCCGCCAGGTCGACATGAAGAGCACCTCACGCGTGGCCGGGATGGGCTCGAGGCTGTCGTAGCGGGGCAGTCCCGTCTTGGCGACCTGGGACTCGTATCCGGAGACGGCTTGGAGCGCCGCTGCCTCGCCGTGCGTCGCGGCCAGCACGAGGTCGTAACCCGACAGTCCGCGCTTGACGGCGTTGGGGCTCAGGTGGACACCGTGCTTGAGATAGATCCGGAGGGCGCCCACCCGCCAGGCGAGGTGCTTCTCGTAGTCACGCGCGTCCCAGTTGGTCGGGATCATGTGGTTGATCGAGTTGGAGTTGGCCAGGACACTCGCGTGCAGCATCAGCAGACGATGCTTGCGCGAGGAGTGCTCGATGACATTGCCCAGTCCCTCGAGCCGCTCACGCTGGGGACTGTCCTTGGCGATGACGTAGTACGCCTCCCGCTCGGGGTGGGCGGTGCGCAGGTGACGGAAGAGGGCGGCGCCGTTGTCCTGCGCCGTGTCCGGTCGCTCCCCGACCAGCCAGATGTCTCGTCCGCGGAAGCGACGACGGGTGAGCAACCGCTGCAGCCGCAGTCTGCGCAGCTGACGCGACGCGCGGCCACGGAGGATGAAGTTGAGGTCCTTGCGCAGGAGCGCCTTGTCCCACCGCTCGGCCACGGACGACGACGGACCACGATCGACCGAGAGATACATGGTGGCGCCGCGCGGGGCGCTGTTGAGCAGGTAGGACGTTGCCGTGGGTCCGTGCTCGGGCACGGTGCGCACTCGAGCCGCGGCGAGAGCACCCTTGCGAGCACGCAACCGCGCGAACTCCCGGTTGCTCAGTCCGACGACCCTGATCCCGAGGGTGTAATTGCCGGTGGGGACGTCCGCCACGGGGATCTCGGCGACGAGCTCGTCCCAGCGGGCGTCGCCGAAGCGGTCGAGCCGCTGCCTCAGGGGCGCAGGCTCCGACACTCCGACGACCTTGGTCCCGGACAGCAGTGCCACCTCGAAGCTCCACGTCGACTCCGGGAGCTCGATCGGCAGCACCTGCCCAAGCCAGACGCCGACGCGAATCGCCGACGGCGCCGGGTCGACGAACTCGATGCGTGCGTTGGACGTCAGCATCGAGGACTCCTCGATGAGCGTCCTCGTGACGATGTCGAGCCCCCTGCCGCTCGTCAGGCGGCCGCGGATGAACTCGGCGATGACTCCCTTGGGCGCCAGGGACACCGGCAGGAGGATGTTTGGCCCCTGGGCCACATCGCCCAGTCGCGAGATGACTTCGACGACAGCCTCCGAGAGGTCCACGACCTCGCGTGC
The DNA here is from genome assembly GCA_030453295.1 of Janibacter sp. Taxonomy (GTDB): domain Bacteria; phylum Actinomycetota; class Actinomycetes; order Actinomycetales; family Dermatophilaceae; genus Janibacter. The sequence continues at coordinate 9,320 of JAKDKQ010000037.1, read as the reverse complement.
CTTCGGCAGGATGACCGGCACGGTGGCCGGCTGGGCCGCGGTCTCGACGTCCGCGAGCACCGCGGCGACGATGGTCGACCAGTGCTCGTCCGGGATCGTGTCGATCTCGACGGGTCGCTCCCCGACGGCCTGCTGGACCTCCAGCCGGTTGTCCTCCGTGCACATGAAGGTCCACGGCATCCGGCTGAGGACCTCGTCCTCGACCATGAGCTCGACGACCGGCGCCAGCCGGGGAACTGCTCCACGGGAGACGACGAAGGTCAGACCGACGCCCTCCGGTGACAGGGCGGCCGTCACCGGGGACCCTCCGTGGTCTCCACCCGCCCGGCAGGCTCGGCCGCCCGCAGGAGGATGGCGTCGTCACGGGTGATGTGCGCGTCCGCGCGACCACTGACCGCTGCGTGCGGCTGCTCGCCGACCACCTCGACCTCGTGCCGGGCGGCCCAGGCTCGACCCAGCTGGCCGGCGCCCTCGGGTCCGGCGACGAGGATCTCGCCCGCGGGGACGAGTCGATCGACGACGGTGCCCAGCGCAGGGACTGCAGCGCGCGCGTCTGCAGCATCAGCAGGGAGGACGACGACGAGGTCGTAGCGGTCGGCCACGGCAGACAGATCGACCCATGGACGCACGACGGCCGTCTCGTCGATCTGGCGGGTCGGGCAGGGCAGGATGCCGACACCATCGGACAGACCACGATGAGCCACGAGCTCGGTCAGGGTCTCCACCTCGGTGGGATCAGCGGCGATGTCGAGGTGACCCCCACCCTCCGTCACGGCGCGAGCGAGCCACAAGGCCGCCACACCGGGCCCGACAGCCAGGACACGCGCGGGCCGACGCTCGAGGATGTTCGTCACGGCCGCCATGACGGCGTGAGCAGGGACTGCGGTGTCCGCCGGGAGCGACGGTGACGTGTCGTGGCGGGTGACGAGCCGCAGGAGGTCGGCCTGCTCCCGGCGGTCGATGCCGCGGTCGGCGGCGACACGGCGCGCGACATCTGCAGCCAGTCCGAGGCGCACGACGGCATCGTCGATGACGCGGGTGAGCGCCAGCTCGTCAAGGATGCTCATCGACGACGCGGCCGGGGCGGCGGGCGCGGGCGATAGCGGTGCCGAGGCCGGCTTCGGTGCCGCCACGCCTGTCGCGGGACCGGCCTGCTTGTTGTCGGCAGTCGGCTTCTTGCCGCCAGTCGACTTCTTGTCGCCAGTCGACTTCTTGTCGGCGGTCCGCTTCTTGTCGGACGTGCCGGCCACCTCTGCCCGACGGGACGCGGCGACCTCGACGCGACGCAGGGTCACCAGAGCCAGGCCCAGCAGCAGCAGGACGATGGCGAGCGCGACCGCCAGACCGAGGGCGACCAGCCGCCACGAGTCGAGGACCAGACCCACACCGACGACGAGCACCGCCACGAGCCCCAGGGCCACGGCCTGCCCCACACGGTCACGCAGTGCTCGCTTGATCATCCGTGGATTCCTTCCGGTCGGTCGCCCAGCACACTCTCGACGAGTGCGACGAGGGCTCGGGGGCTGGTCTGGGTGCGGGCGTGCTCGTACCCACGAGCACGCTGGGCTGCCAAGAGCTCGGGGGACTGCGTCAGCCTGGTCAGCCACCCGGTGGTGTCGTGCTCGTCGAGATAGAGCGCGGCATCCCCGAAGTGGGGTCGCAGCTCGGGGTCGGCGATGAGGACGCAGCCTGCGTGCAACGCTCGCATCGCTGCACGATGCGTGTGACCGCCCCGTCCCGGGGTCGGTCCCACGACGACGACATCGGTGACGGCGGCCACCTGCTCGACGGAGGCCTGGTCCTCCGTGGTGGTCATCGGGGCGAAAGCCGCGAAGCGCCGGGGGCCGACGACGAGAGTCTCGGCGACGGTCGGGTCGGGACGCAAAGCCGCGACCCGGGCCTCGAGGACCTTGCGCACCGACTGGTGCAGGTCGCCCGGGAGGACGGCCACCCGAGGTCGAAGCGGGGTGGTCCGTGCAGGTGCCGGTGCGTGTGGGAGTGCCGCAAAGACCGCCGGTGCCAGGACGTCGTGGCAGCCGGACGCCACGAGCTCGTCATGGATCTCGCGGGTGGCGGGAAGCCACCGGACCGCTGCTGACAGGCCGACTCGCAACCGCTCCTCGACCGCTGACGGGTCGTAGAAGCGACCGTCCGAGGGCGCGTAGTCGGCCACGACGAGCACGGATCCGACGACATCCGCGGGGGACCCGACGGGGGCTGCGGCAGCGGCTGCCGGGTCGCGAACGACGACGAGGGCCGCCTGAGCCGACTCGAAGGTCGTGATCTGCGTGACACGAGCCTCGTTGAGCAGCTCGACGTAGTCGCCTGCGGGTGGCCGCACACTCGTCGTCAGGTCGAAGGGGGCCAGCTGCTCGCGCACCGCGACGTCCAGTCCCGCGTCGGACAGGGCCGCGAGCTCCGCCGCGAGGTCCACCATCGTCGGCGCCGGCGGGGCGAGGTTGGCCAGGACGAGCACGTCGTGGACCGCGAGCGGCGCTTGGACACCGGAGATCACTCTCGGCGCCGGGTACGGACCACGCACGCCCGCGGGGATGAAGGGACTCTCCTCCCCCCTGCGCAATGACTCGTGCCAGCGACGGAATCCGGCGACGAACTGCCGGCGCGCAGGGTGCGTGCGCAAGAATCGGTAGTCGTCTCGAGAGAGCGAGCCGGTGGTGAGCTGGACGAGCGAGAGCGGATCGGGGACCTCGACCATCGCGTCGTCGCCGTACACCGCGGAGAGCCGCTCGACGAACTCGGTGTCCGCCCCCTTGCGCACGGTGTCGAACCCGCCGAGCTCGGCGAGGGTCTCCTCGCGGCGCAGCAGGACCGACGACAGGTTGATCCGACGCGTGGGCCGTCCGATGACCGTCAGCTGCAGGTCCTCGGTGACACGCGTGGCCCAGCTGAGGCAGGCCTTGGCCCCCGGCGTCCCGAGCAGTGCCTTGACCTGCCGCTCGATCTTGCGGGGGTGCGCCCAGTCGTCGGCGTCGTTGAAGGTGACCATCTCGCCACGGGCTTGGGCCATGCCCAGGTTGCGAGCGTTGTAGGCACCTCGGTTGCGGGGGGCTCGGACACGTCGCACCCGCGGATCCAGTGCGAGGACCTCCTGGAAGACCTCTTCGCCGGCCGTGGACGCGTCGTCGGACAGGACGATGTCGAGGTTCCACCAGCTCTGGGCGACGAGGGACTCGACGGCGGTCCGCAGGCTGGCCCCGGGGTTGAAGACGGGCAGCACCACCGAGACGAGTGGCAGGTCGGCGTCGGGCATCCGGGGCACCTGACAGACCAAGCGGTCGAAGGGGGTTCCTTCCCCGTCGCGCACCGTCACCGGCTCCAGCCCGGCCTCGGTCATCGGGCGGTTGAAGAGCTCCCACCAGGTGCTGGGCGCCGAGGTGACCGTCCCCGGGTGCGCAGCGTCGGCATTCACCGTCCACCACACGTCCTCGCGTGGCGAGCTGAGGCGGCGCAGCCGGTGCTTGGGGTCCAACCGGTCACCGAGGTGGTGCGACTGGACCCACACGTCGTCGAGCTGCGGCGCGAAGACCCTGCTCTTCTTGCCCGTTCCCGCCAGCTCGAGGAGTGCAGCCACATCGTCGTATCGCGAGGGGTTCTCGACGTGCGAGGCCGTCACGTGGGCAAACCATCCGACACCCCGCGTGTCGATGTTCTTCAGACGCTCACCGGCTCGCGCTGCGGCCAGGAGCTGCGCCGCATCACACTGACCGCGCGTCGCGAGGCGCGCCAGGTGGTCGTAGTAGGCCGACTCGGGGAAGCGACCGGCAGTTCGGGCCAACGCCGGCCAGGACACCTGCGGGTAGTCCGTGGGCTCGATGATCGGCGCCGAAGGGGCAGCGTCGACATCAACGACAGAGGTGTGGCGCTGCATGTCGCCTACGCTAAACCATTGTGAAGACGCAGCACCGCACCGCGCGAAGCATGTTCGACCGCCAGTCGGGCTGCCCCTGTTGAGCGCGACGTCACCGGCCACGACCCCTCAGGCATCTGCTCGCCGCCTGGACATCGAGGGGCTGCGCGCCGTCGCCATCCTGCTCGTCCTCGTCTACCACGCGGGCGTCCCGTGGCTGACCGGCGGCTTCATCGGGGTCGACGTCTTCTTCGTGATCTCCGGGTTCCTCATCACCGGCCTGCTGGTGCGTGAGATCGAGAGCACCGGCCGAGTGAGCCTCCCCCGCTTCTACGCCCGCCGCGCCAAGCGACTGCTGCCCGCCACCGTGCTCGTCATCATCACCACCGCCGCACTCACGTGGGCGACCGTGAGCCAGGTGCACTGGCGCACCTTCGGCTGGGACCTGGTGTCCTCTGCCGGCTATGTCATCAACTGGCGGCTCGCCGACCGATCGGTCGACTATCTCGCCGAGGACGTCGGCGCCTCCCCCGTGCAGCACTTCTGGTCGCTGGCGGTGGAAGAGCAGTTCTACATCGTCTGGCCGTTGCTGCTCGTGGCCCTGGCATGGTGGCTGCGTCGACGGCCGCGGGCTCGGGTACGCGTCGTCCTGCTCGTCGGCCTGCTCGCCGTCGTCCTCCCGTCGCTCGCCTACTCGATCCACCTCACGTCCACCGACCCCACCGTCGCCTTCTTCGTGACCCCGACACGGCTGTGGGAGCTGGGCATCGGTGGTCTCGTCGCCATCGGCTCGCAGGCGTGGCCCCGCATCCCGAAGAGGCCAGCCATCGCCCTCGGGTGGACCGGTCTGGCCGTCGTGATCGTCGGCGGATTCACCCTCACCTCAGCCACCCCGTGGCCGAGCGCCTGGGCAGCAATCCCCACGCTGGGTACGGCCGCGGTCATCATCGCCGGCTTCGCGGCCGGCCCCCGTGGTCCCGCTCGCGTGCTCTCGACGGCGCCCGCCGTGTGGATCGGCGCGATCTCCTACTCGCTCTACTTGTGGCACTGGCCGCTGCTCGTCAGCGCCAAGGCCCAGTTCGGCGACCTGTCCCTGCCCGTGACCGTGGCGATCGCCGCCTTCGCCATCGTCCCCGCGTGGCTGTCCCTGCGGCTCATCGAGGACCCCTTCCGGCACGCGAAGTCGCTCTCCCGCTCGTCGGCCATGGCCCTCTCGGTCGGCGCCAACGCGATGCTGGTCGGCGCCATCGCCGGGCTCGCCCTGGTCGTCGTCGCCACCTCCAGCGCCTCCCAAGGCTCTGCCGACGCGCCGGGGGCGCAGGTCCTGCAGGGCTCCGCGGCCGGTCCCGGGACCGTGGCGAGCCTGTCCCAGATCACCTCCTTCACCCCGGACGCCGCCGCCGCACCGGAAGACCTGCCGCAGGGCTATGCCGACGACTGCCAGGTCGCCCAGGACTCCGCCGAGCTGCGCACCTGCGAGTGGGGCGACCCTGAAGGCGACACGACCGTTGTCGCAGTGGGTGACTCCAAGCTGTTGCAGTGGCAGTCGGCGATCGACGAGATCGCCAAGGAGGAGGGATGGCGGGTCATCAGCTACACCAAGTCGGCCTGCGGCTTCCACGCTGGCGTCGAGCGGGCGGGAGACCGCCCCTACACGGAATGCACGCAGTGGAACTCAGCGCTCGCGGACGAGATCCTGCGCCTCGAGCCCGATGCCGTCATCACCGACCAGGGCAGCGGGATGGCCCTGTCGTCGCCCGACGACACGAGCACCGACGACCGTCAGGCCATGGTCGACGCCCTGACGACGCGGTGGAGCCAGCTGCAGGACGCGGGGATCACGGTCATCCCGATCCTCGACAACCCGCACCCGGACACCACCGTCTACGAGTGCGTCGCCGACCACCAGGACGACCTGAGCGCCTGCACCTTCGACCGCGAGCAGGGACTCGAGGACAGCGCCGCACCCGCGCAGCTGGCGGCCGCCAAGGAGCTCGACATCACGCCGCTGGACCTCAACGACTCCATCTGCCCGGAGAAGACCTGCGTCCCGGTCATCGGGGGGGTGCTCGTCTACCGGCAGACCTCGCACGTCACCGACACCTATGTGCGCACGATGATCCCGGAGGTGCGCTCGGGGCTCGTGCCGCTCGTCGACGGCTCGTCCGGCTGAGCCGTCATCGGCTCAGCCGGGCCGGCCGGTCCCACCGGCGTCGGTGATGCCGGGCATCTCCGGCAGGTCGTGCAGGTCGTGCTGGTCGGCAAGATAGGCCGGCAGCGCCTCGAGCAGCTCCCGCTGGGAGGGCGCCAGCCGCGGCCGGCTCGAGATCGGGATGTCGAGGACCAGCCACGCCCGGTAGTGGTCGGTCATGGACACCACCCGCCGGGCCCTGTGGGTGCGGTACTGCGCCTCGTCGACCAGGTCCTCCGGCGAAGGGAGCAGCTCGACCGCGTGGCCCGCTCGCCGCACCACCGACAGGACCTCTCCACGGACGAGGAAGACGGCGCGGAAGCAGCGCAACCGCGCCTGCAGCTCGCTCACCTCGGCCACGACACGGGCCACCTCCTCCTGCGAGGGGACGTGATCACCGTCGGGGTCGTCGACCGTGACCACGACGATGGGCCACCGGTCCGCACCAGCGGTGTCGACCCCCTTCGCCGTGACGAGTGGATGGCTCGTGCCGCCGAGCCGGCCGCCCTCGCCGGCCAGCCGGGTCAGCAGGTCGACGAGCGTCTCGTTGCCGCGGATCTTCGGCAGGAGCGTCTCGGTCAGCTGCCGGTAGCCCGGCGCGTTGCGCGCGACCCGGGCCAGAGAACTCATCCGGCTGCTTGGTGGGGTGGCGGCGCTGCTCATGCGACGGCTCCGGACGTGGTCGAGCTCAGCAGGTCCCGGATGGCATCTGCCGCAGCGGGCGCCCCGTTGCCCGGGTCGGCCTCCTGAGCCCGTCGGGCCATGTCGGGTCCGCGCTCCAGGAGGGTCCCCAGCAGGTCGGTGGCGCTCGTGCGCGTCAGGTCCCTCGCCCCGAGCGCCCACCCGGAGTCCACGGCGTGGGCCAGCCGAGTCTCCTGGTCGTCGAGGTTGGTGTGGGTGTTGGGCACGAAGAGGGTGGGCAGCCCCAGTCGCAGGTTTTCGTGGAAGGAGTTGTAGCCGGTCGCGCTCACGGCCATGTCGAAGGCGGCGAATCGTCGACTGATCGGAAAGTCCTGCACGTGGTGGACATCGAGCTGCGTCCCCGCCTGCTCGGCGATCTCCGCCTGGGTGACACACGCGCCGACCCCGAGACCGGACAGGGCAGAGACGACCGAGCCGAGGTCGCCGCTCGTGTCGTTGATGTTGCCCGCGCCCAGCGACACGAGCGCCAGAGGTCCGTCCGCCGGGAGACCCAGCTCGTGCCGCGCCAGGTCACGGTCCTGCAGGTCCCCCCGGTCCAGGAGGGTGACGGGCGTGACCCGTCGGGCAGCGCGAGCGACGGTGGCCCCCCGGTCACGCGACTGCGACAGGTCGCCGGGCTCGAGGACGAGGTCGAACCACGACTCCTTGTCGAGCTGGTCGACATTGCGCCCCGGCCGCCACATCGCCCGACGCGACCAGACCCAGCTGGCGCCGGGCACGACCTCACGGGCGATGTCCATGCCTGCGTAGGGGTGGGTGCCGTCGAAGACGACGACATCGGGCTGGGTGCGTCGCAGGTACTCGACAAGACGATCGAGGAAGAGACGACGCCACGCGGCGGCCCTCAGTCCCGTGCTCCCGCGGGAGGGCAGGTACTCGAAGCGGTGCCCCATGCGACCGACGACGGGGACCGCCGTCGACAAGGACAGGAAGCGGACATCGAGACCCTCGAGATGACGTGCGTAGGCGAGGAGCCGGGTCAGGTGGCCCATGCCGGTACCGTTGCTCGACATGAGGACCACCCGCAATGGGTGTGAGTGATCAGCAGGTCCCATGTGTCGCATCCTGTCACGCTGAGGTCAGGGCGCGGCCGGGTCACCCCTGTAGACTCCAGCCTCCACGTATCGGCAGCAAGGAGCAGCATGTCCATGGACGTCGCGATCATCGGTCAGGGGTACGTCGGGCTTCCCTTGGCGCAAGAGGCTTCCAAGGTGGGGGTCAAGGTCCTCGGCTTCGAGATCAACGAAGGCGTGGTCAACGCGCTCAACTCCGGCAAGTCCCACGTCGACGACCTCTCCGACGAGGACATCGCGGCCATGCTCGAGGCCGGCTTCGTGGCCACGACCGACGCGTCCCGCCTCGACGAGGTCAAGACCATCGTCATCTGCGTCCCGACCCCGCTGTCCGAGGACGGCGGTCCGGACCTCGGCCCGATCAACTCGGCCGTCAAGACGATCGCCGAGCACCTGCAGCCCGGCCAGACGATCATCCTCGAGTCCACGACCTACCCGGGCACGACCGATGAGGTCGTCCGTCCCGTGCTGGAGGCCGGCGGCCTCGTCGCGGGCACGGACTTCCACCTCGCCTTCTCCCCCGAGCGCATCGACCCGGGCAATGAGCAGTACGGCGCCAAGAACACCCCCAAGGTCGTCGGCGGTCACACCCCCGCCTGTGGCGACGCGGCGGCGGCCTTCTACGGCCAGTTCGTCGACACCGTCGTACGCGCCAAGGGCACCCGCGAGGCCGAGACGGCCAAGCTGCTCGAAAACACCTACCGCCACATCAACATCGCCCTGGTCAACGAGATGGCGCGCTTCTGCCACGACCTCGACATCGACCTGTGGGACGTCATCGACGCGGCCAAGACCAAGCCCTTCGGCTTCCAGGCCTTCTACCCCGGTCCCGGCGTCGGCGGTCACTGCATCCCGATCGACCCCAACTACCTCTCCTACAACGTGCGCGCCAAGCTGGGCTACCCCTTCCGCTTCGTCGAGCTCGCCCAGGAGATCAACGCGACGATGCCGGCGTATGTCGTGCAGCGTGCGCAGAACATCCTCAACGAGGACAGCAAGTCCCTGCGCGGGTCGACCGTCCTGCTGCTCGGCGTGACCTACAAGCCGGACATCGCCGACCAGCGCGAGTCCCCGGCGGTCCCGCTGGCCCAGCAGCTCATCGCCAAGGGCGCCACGATCCGGTACTTCGACGCCAAGGTCGCCGACTGGAGGGCCGTGCCCGACGCCGAGCGGGTCGACGACCTGGATGCTGCCGTGGCCGCTGCGGATCTGACCATCCTCGTCCAGAACCACAAGACTCTGGACGTCGACGACCTGGCCTCCAAGGCGCAGCGCTTCTTCGACACCCGCGGTGTGGCGCAGGACTCTGACACCGTCGAGCGCCTGTGACCGAGGCCCCTTCGAGGGCCTCCCACCCCCCTGCGCCCAGCGTGGAGGAGGCCGCCGAGATCGCCACGAGGTTCGGGCTGCCGGGGCGGACGGGGCGCCCCCCCCGGGGGGTGGTACAGGCAGGCCGGTGGGGGCGGCCCGGCCGGCCGTGGGCCCG
>JAKDKQ010000280.1 GCA_030453295.1 Janibacter sp. | reverse complement strand
CAGGGCTCCGGCCGTGGCAAGGGACCCAAGAAGCCGCCCCGCCCGGGTCGGCGCAACATGCCCGAGCGCGGCACCACCGGACGCAGCCGCCAGGGTCAGCCAGACCTGGCACCCGAGCCGCCCAAGGCGCCCACCATCGATGTCCACGACCCCGAGGGCACGCGGCTGCAAAAGGTCCTCGCCGCGGCCGGCATCGGTTCCCGACGCGCCTGTGAGCTGCTCATCAGCGAGGGTCGCGTCGAGGTCGACGGCCAGGTCGTCCGCGAGCTCGGTGTGCGCGTGGACCCCTTGCGCCAGACCGTGCACGTCGACGGCGAGCGCGTCCACCTCGACGAGTCCCGGGTCTACCTCGCCTTCAACAAGCCGACCGGCGTCGTCACGACGATGTCCGACGAGCTGGGGCGGCTGAGCATCGGTGACTACGTCGCCGGTCGTCCGGAGCGCCTCTTCCACGTCGGTCGTCTCGATGCCGACACCGAGGGCCTGCTCATCCTGACCAACGACGGCGACCTCGCCCACCGGCTGCAGCACCCGGCCCACGGCGTGCTGAAGACCTACATCGCCGAGATCCCCGGTCCGGTGCCCAAGGACCTGGGCAAGCAGCTGCGCGAAGGCGTCATGCTCGAGGACGGGCCGGTGAAGGTCGACTCCTTCAAGATCGTCGACTCGCGTCCGGGCAAGGCGCTCGTCGAGGTGATCCTCCACGAGGGGCGCAAGCACATCGTGCGCCGCATGCTCGAGCACGTCGGTCACCCCGTCCTGTCGCTCGTGCGCGTGCAGGTCGGGCCGATCACCCTCGGCACGACCAAGTCGGGCCGCTGGCGCAACCTGAGTCGTCAGGAGATCAGCGAGCTGTACAAGGCTGCGGGTCTGTGACGGCTTCCGCCGAGGCGAAGGGAGCAGCCGGCTCCCTTCCTCCCGTGCACGTCATCGGGACGGGACTCATCGGGGCGAGCATCGGTCTGGCCCTCACGGGGGCGGGTGCCGATGTGACCCTCGAGGACCAGTCGGAGACCTCCGTCGCCCTTGCCCGTGACCTGGGAGCAGGGCGGATCACCGGCCCCGTGGAGCCGGGCATCGTCGTCGTCGCCGCACCACCGGATGTCGCACCGCGCCTGGTCCTGGCCGCGCTCGAGCGGTGGCCCGACGCGGTCGTCACGGATGTCGCCTCCGTCAAGCAGGTCATCCTCGCGGACCTCGTGCGCGCCGGCGTGCCGATCGAGCGGTACGTGGGCAGCCACCCGATGGCCGGACGAGAGCGCTCCGGAGCCATCAGCGCCCGGGCCGACCTCTTCGAGGGCCGGGCGTGGGTGCTCTGCCCGCACGACGGGAGCGACCCGACGGCCACGCAGCTCGTCGCCAGGTTGGCGCAGGCGACCGGTGCCGCGGTCACGACGCTGAGCGCGGCCGATCACGACGCCGCGGTCGCCGCTGTCTCCCACGTCCCGCAGGTCGCCGCCTCCCTCGTGGCTGCCCGACTGGAAGGCTTGAGCGAGCAGGCCATCGGACTCGCCGGTCAGGGTGTGCGTGATGTCACCCGCATCGCGGCCAGCGACCCCGGCCTGTGGACGCAGATCCTCTCCGGCAATGCCGCTGCTGTCGGCGAGGTCCTGCGGGTCGTGTCCGACGACCTCGTCGCGATCGTGCAGGCGCTCGAGGCACTGGGGGAGGACACGAGCGTCGCGGATGCACCCGGCGCGCGTGCGGTCCTGGCCCGCAGCATCGCCGGTGGCAACGCCGGGCAGGCCCGCATCCCGGGCAAGCACGGCGCGCCTCCCGCCTCCTACGCCGTGGTGCGGGTCGTCGTCGACGACCGCCCGGGCGAGCTGGCCCGCCTCCTCGCGGAAATCGGCGAAGAAGGCGTCAACCTCGAGGAGCTGCGTCTCGACCACGGGCTCGGTCTGCCCTTCGGACTTGCCGAGGTCTCCGTGCTCCCGGCTGCCGCCGGACCGCTGTCGGAGGCCCTGCAGGGCCGTGGGTGGCAGATCCACTCCTGAGCGACGACTAGGCTGACCCATCGTGACCAGCCAGCCCACCCCCTTCGTCATCGGTATCGACGGACCCTCCGGGTCCGGCAAGTCGAGCGTCTCGCGCGCCGTCGCCACCCGCCTCGGAGCGGGCTACCTCGACACCGGCGCGATGTACCGGGCGCTCACCTGGTGGTGCCGTCACACCGAGGTCGACCTCGGTGACGCCGCGGCGATCACCCGGGCCGCACGGGAGCTGCCACTGACCCTCGGCGAGGACCCGGCTGCGCCCACTGTCGTCGTGGACGGCGTGGATGTCGCCGAGGCGATCCGCACCAGCGAGATCTCGTCGCTCGTCTCGACCGTCGCCACCGTGCCCGAGGTGCGCGTCGAGATGCAGCGGCGTCAGCGCGTGCTCATCGAGGAGATCGCCGCCCGCCACGGCGCCTGCGTCGCCGAAGGGCGGGATGTCACGACCGTGATCGCGCCGGACGCACCCGTGCGCATCCTGCTCACCGCCAGCGAGGAGGCCCGCTTGCGGCGGCGTTCCCTCGAGGTGCACGGGGCCAGCGACCAGGCGGCCATCGACGCCACCCGCGACCAGGTCGTGCGCCGTGACCGCGACGACTCCACCGTCTCCCAGTTCACCGAGGCCGCCGATGGCGTGAGCGTCGTCGACACCTCTGACCTCGACTTCGCCGGGTCCGTCGCCGCGGTGATGGAACTCGTCGACGCAGCGCGCCGGCACTGACGTCTTCGTCCTCACGGCGGCCGATGCCGCCGATGGCTGCGACAATGGGCCGACCACCGACTTCACAGGAGCACCGTTGAACACCACCCCTGATCCCACCGACCCCACCGGGACGGATGACCCGGCGCTGGCCGAGGGCGTCGAGCGGGTGCTGCGTGCCGGGCTCGAGGACTTCGACCTCACCCCGGAGGACCGGGCGCTCATCGAGGGCTTCCAGCAGGACGAGGAGGAGACCCCCACCGGGCCTCTGCCGATCGTCGCGATCGTCGGACGGCCCAATGTCGGCAAGTCGACCTTCGTCAACCGCGTGCTGCGCCGCCGTGAGGCCGTCGTCGAGGACACCCCCGGTGTGACCCGCGACCGGGTCGCCTACGACGCGGAGTGGTCCGGTCGACGCTTCACGCTGCTGGACACCGGTGGCTGGGAGATCGGTGCCGAGGGCATCCACCTGCGCGTCGCCGAGCAGGCTGAGGTGGCCATCGAGATGGCTGACGTCGTGGTCTTCGTCGTCGACGCCATCGTCGGGGCCACCGACGCCGACGAGGCCGTGGTCAAGCTGCTGCGCAA
>JAKDKQ010000279.1 GCA_030453295.1 Janibacter sp. | reverse complement strand
CCCCCGCGAGCGCCAGCATGAGCACCACCCCGATGCCCGCCCAGGCGGACGACGGCACGACGACGAAGCTCACCGAGCCCAGCGCCGCCACGCCACCCCACAGCCAGAGCAGGAGCACCGCGCGACGGTGGCCGTGGCCGATCCGGAGCATCCTGTGGTGCAGGTGCTGACTGTCGGCCTGCCAGGGCCGCTGGCCTCGGGCGGTGCGCCGCACCACCGCCCACACGACGTCGAGCAGCGGCAGCAGCATGATCGAGATCGGGATGAGCAGCGGCAGGATCGTCGCCGCGAGCTGGTTGGTGCTGACCTGCGCGGGGTTGATCTGCCCGACATTGAGGATCGCCGCTGCCGCGAGGAGCAGACCGAGGGTGAGCGCCCCGGAGTCGCCCATGAAGAGCTTCGCCGGGAAGACGTTGTGCGGCAGGAAGCCCAGGCAGGAGCCGGCGAGCGCCGCGGAGACGAAGGTCGAGGAGGAGAAGACATTGGGCGGTGCATAGCTCGCCGAGATGGCATAGCTGTAGATGAAGAAGGCCACGGCGGCGATGGTCACGAGTCCCGCAGCGAGGCCGTCGAGACCGTCGATGAAGTTCACCGCGTTGATGCACAGCACGACGATGAAGATCGTCATCAGCACGAGCAGGGGTGCCGGCAGCACGGTGACGACACCCAGCGGCAGCGAGAAGAACTGCACACCGGCGAAGGCGATGACGGCCGCCGCGACGAGCTGACCACCGAGCTTGGTCAGGGCATCGAGCTCGCGCACGTCGTCGATCGCCCCGACGAGGCAGACGACACCTGCCCCGATGAGGATCCCGATGAGCTCCCCCGACTCGAAGACCTGCCGGAGGAAGGGCATCCGCCACGCGGCGAGCGTGGCGGCGGCGTAGCCGAGGAACATGGCCACGCCGCCGAGCCGTGGGATGGGCACGACGTGCACATCCCGCTCGCGGACCTCGGTGAAGGCGCCGACCCGGATCGCCACGGTCCGCACCAGCGGAACGAGCAGATAGGTCGTCACGAGCGCGACGAGGAAGACGAAGACGTACTCCCTCATCGCGCGTCTCCCCCGGGGCCCTGCAGGATCAGCGGGGGTACGCGGGGAAGCGGGTGACCAGGTCGCTCACCTGACCGCGCACCTCACGGGAGACCTCGTGCTCCGGGTCGGCGTCGCCCGTCGTCACGGCCGTGTGGATCAGCTCGGCGATCGTGACCATCTCGTCGGTGCCCATGCCCTGGGTCGTGACGCACGGGGTGCCCACACGGATGCCCGAGGCGATCGAGGGCTTCTGCGGGTCGTTGGGGATGGCGTTCTTGTTGAGCGTGATGCCGGCCGCGTCGCAGCGGGCCTCCGCGTCGACGCCGGTGACGCCGACCCCCTGGAGGTCCAGCAGCGCCAGGTGGGTGTCGGTGCCGCCGGTCGTGGGGCGGATCCCCCGCTGGAGCAGCTCATCGGCCAGCACCTTGGCGTTGGCGATGACGTCCTGTGCGTACTGCTGGTACTCGGGGGTCGCGCACTCCTTGAAGTTGACCGCCTTGGCCGCGATGGTGTGCATCTGCGGACCACCCTGCATCATCGGGAAGATCGCCTTGTCGAGCGCCTTGGCGTGCTCCTCCTTGCACACGAGGGCGCCGGAGCGGGGCCCGCGCAGCACCTTGTGCGTGGTGAAGGTGACGACGTCCGCGTACGGGACCGGGCTCGGGATCGCCTTGCCGGCGACGAGACCGATGAAGTGCGCCGCGTCGACCCACATGATCGCGCCGACCTCGTCGCAGATGGCCCGGATGCGCTCGAAGTCGATCAGACGCGGGATGGCCGACCCGCCGGAGCAGATGACCTTGGGGCGGTGCTCCTTGGCCAGGCGCTCCATCTCGTCGTAGTCGACGTCCTCGGTCTCGGGGTGGACGCCGTAGTGGACGGCGTCGAACCACTTGCCGGAGAAGGAGACCTTGGTGCCGTGGGTCAGGTGCCCGCCGTGCGGCAGGGACATCGCCAGGATCTTTTCGCCGGGCGTGAGGAAGGCGCCGTAGACGGCCTGGTTGGCGCTCGCGCCGGAGTGGGCCTGGACATTGGCGTGCTCGGCGTCCAGGAGGCTCTTGGCCCGCTCGATCGCCAGGATCTCGGCCTTGTCGACCTCGGAGCAGCCGCCGTAGTAGCGGCGGCCCGGGTACCCCTCGGCGTACTTGTTGCTCAGGGTCGAGCCGAGCGAGGTCAGGACCTCCGGCGAGGAGATGTTTTCGCTCGCGATGAGCTGCAGGCCGCCGCGGATGCGGTCGAGCTCGCTGGTGAGCACACCCGCGATCTCCGGGTCGAAGGCGCTCAGGGCGCCGAAGTCAGAGCCGTAGAAGGTGTCGTCGGTCATCGCGGGGCCTCCGTGTCGGGGGTGGGGTCGGTGGACGGGTCGTCCGGGGTGTCACTGCTCGAAGGGAGATCCTGCCACTGCTCGTCGTCGGCAGCGGTGGTGGTGGCGGTGGTGGTCATCTCCTCCGGCGTCGTGCGCAGGCGCTCGGCCTCGGCGGCGGCGACCACCGGGTCCTCGTCGTGGTACTCCGGCAGCTCCCCCGGCTGGGGGTCGTCGAAGTCCTCGTGGTCGGGCTCCTCGGTCGACTCATCGACCGACTCATCGGTCGAGTCACCAACGGGCTCGTCGAAGCCCACGCCGAGGATCTCCTCGAGACGGTCACGCCCGATCGCACCCTCGCGCAGGACGACCGGGGTCTCCCCCGTGCAGTCGATGATCGTCGAGGGCTCCTGGGAGGTGCGCGCTCCCCCGTCGAGGTAGACGGTGACGGCCGGTCCGAGCTGGACGGCCGCGTCGGTGATCGTCGTCGCGGCGGGCTCCCCGGTGCGGTTGGCGCTCGTGACGGCCATCGGGCCGGTCTCGCGCAGCACCTCGAGCGCGACCTGGTCATCGGGCATGCGCAGTGCGACGGTGCCGGCGGTCTCGCCGAGGTCCCAGTGCAGGGAGGGCTGGGCCAGCAGGACGAGCGTCAGCGGACCCGGCCAGAGCTCCTCGACGAGTCGTCGGGCCCAGTCGGGCACGGCGCGGGCCAGTCCGTCGACGGTGCGCACGTCCGGGACGAGGACGGGCGGCGGCATGTCGCGGCCCCTGCCCTTGGCGGCCAGCACCTGGGCGACGGCCGACGCGTCGAAGGCATCGGCCCCGATCCCGTAGACGGTGTCGGTGGGGATGACGACGACCTCACCGCGTCGGACGGCGTCGACGGTGGCAGCGATGCTCTCTGCACGGTCTTCAGTGGTCGCATCGACGACAGGGCTCATGGCGTCCACCCTA
>JAKDKQ010000278.1 GCA_030453295.1 Janibacter sp. | reverse complement strand
CGGTCACCGATCGAGGTCCACTACGAGGGGCTGCTCGACGTGGCGTAGCCGGCAAGCACCTTAGACTCGCTGGACCATGGACAACATCAGCTGGGTCGAGGACGGCGCCGATCGGCTGACCGGGTGGCACTCCGAGAGCGGCGCTCCCGTCCCGACCAAGGTCGTCGTGGCCAACGACGCACTGACGGCGGACACCGCCATGCGCATGGTCCGCTCGGGGACCGCGATCCTCTGGCGCGGCGACTATCACAACGCTCGGCAGCTGCTGAAGGCTCTGGATCGTCGTGTCCAGCGACGCACCGCCAAGCGTGAGCGCGGCCAGGTGACCTTCGTCAGTCACAGAGCCGCACGGACCGAGCGCGCCACCCTCCTCGGGCGGCTGCTCGTCGAGCTCGAGGACGACCACTCGCTCGACCTGCGACGCGCTCCCGACGTCCGTGAGGCGTGCACCGCTGCCTACGGCGAGCCCGGTGGCAAGGTCATCGCGCTCACCGAGCTGCTCGGCGTCATCGGCGCGCACCAGTGGCAGGCGAAGGGAGTGCACGTCCCGGGCCTGGGGGAGAGCGTCCACCCCGGTTTCGGCGTCTTTTCGCCCGTGCGAGGCGAGTACGTCGACCTCGTCGTCAATGCCCCCTTGGGCGACCCCCTGCCTCGGACCGCCTTCGACCTCGGGACGGGCACCGGCGTCCTGGCAGCCGTCCTGGCCCGCAGGGGGATCGGTCACGTCATCGCGACCGACATCAACCCGCGCGCGGTGGCCAGCGCCACCGACAACATCGCCCGACTTGGCGTCTCCGAGCGGGTGACCGCGGTCGCGGCGGACCTCTTCCCAGAGGGCCGGGCCGATCTCGTCGTGTGCAACCCGCCGTGGCTACCGGGCGAGCCGTCCTCGGCACTCGAGGCAGGCATCTACGACCCCGGGTCCGACATGCTCCGGCGCTTCCTCGGTGGACTGGCCGATCATCTCGAGCCGGATGGCGAAGGGTGGCTGGTCCTGTCCGACCTCGCCGAGCGTCTCGGGCTGCGCATGCGCGAGGAGCTCCTCGGCTGGATCGGTGACGGCGGGCTGACGGTCGTCGACCGGCTCGAGACCGTGCCGCGACACGCTCGGGCGAGCGATGCCAAGGACGCGCTCCACGAGGCCCGCCGCGGGGAGATCACCTCGCTGTGGCGGCTGGCTGCCGTCACGGACTGAGTCACCCGGTCAGGGCGTCGTCACTCCTGATCGCCTCGATGACCCTCGACGCCGCGTGCTCGATCTCTTCGCGCGTCGTGGACCTGCCCAGACTCAGCCGCAGGGCGCCGAGCGCGAGGTCATGCTCGATCCCCATCGCGAGCAGCGCCGCAGAGGGTGTGTGCGTCCCGGCATGGCAGGCGCTGCCGGTGGAGGCTGACAGGCCGCTCATCGACTCGAGCAGCTGCGCGCCGAGGTGACCGGGCACGGCCACCATGAGGGTGTTGGGCAGGCAGCGCTCCACGGGTGAGACCCGGACGAGGTCCGGGATGACGGCGACCAGCCGGTCCCACAGCAGATCGCGCAGGGCGCGCTGTCGGTCCGCCTCCGTCTGCAGCAGGCGAGCCGCGAGGTCGGCCGCCGTGCCGAGCCCGACGATGCTCGCGACGTCCTCGGTGCCGGGGCGGATCCCCCCTTCCTGTCCGCCACCACGGATCACGGGCGTGATCGCGGTGCCACGTCGCACATAGAGGGCGCCGACGCCCTTCGGCCCGTAGAGCTTGTGACCCGCGATCGAGAGCAGGTCGACGTCGAGGTCGTCGACGGACACCGCGATCTTTCCGACGGACTGCGCCGCGTCGGCGTGCACGACACCACCGGCCGCGTGGATGCGCTCTGCGAAATCTGCCATCGGCTGGATCGCGCCGGTCTCGTTGTGCGCGAGGATCAGGGTTCCGAGATCGACGGGGCCGGCGGGCAGCTCGTCCAGCCGAACCTGGCAGGTGACATCCACGGGCAGCTCGTGGAGGGTCCAGCCGTGGGCCGAGCGGAGGTGGGCGAGAGGCTCCGTGGTCGCTGGGTGCTCCACGGCCGAGGTCACCGCCACGCGGGCACCAGTAGTGGCTGCGATGCCGCGGATCGCCAGGTTGTTGGACTCGGTGCCACCCGAGGTGAAGACGATCTCGTCAGCCCGCGCGCCGATCACGGCAGCGACCTGCTCGCGGGCCCGGTCGACGGCGGCGCGGGCCGTGCGGCCCTGGGGTGACGCGCTCGACGGGTTGCCGAAGTGCTGCGTGAGGTAGGGCCACATCGCGTCCGCGACCTCTCTCGCGATCGGGGTCGTGGCGTTGTGGTCGAGGTACACGGCGGCGTGGTCGCTCATGTCTCCATCCTGCTCCACGCCCTTCACGAGGAGTTCAGGATCTGACCGTAGGCTGGCGGTATGCCTCGCATCGTGACTGATCAGAAGACGCGCGTCGTCAGCGCTCCCGTGGCGATCATCGTCGCCATCCTCTCGGCCGGGTACATGCTGCCGTGGGCCATCGCTGCCGTGCGTGGCACCCACAATGCGTGGTCGGTCTTCTGGATCAACCTGCTCCTGGGCTGGACCGTCATCGGCTGGATCATCGCGCTGGTCATGTCGATCAAGGAGCACCGCATCCTCGAGGTGCGCTGACCCGCATCTCCTTGAGGTCGTGCGGTTAACCCGTTGGTGAGGACGTCGCGATGGGGGATGATCTCCCTTCGTGGGACATGTTGACGTGGCCGGTGTTAGGTACGAGCTCTCCGATGGGCGCGTGCTGCTCGACGAGGTCTCCTTCCGCGTCGGCGAGGGAGCCAAGGTCGCGCTCGTGGGCGCCAACGGCGCCGGCAAGACCACCTTGATGCGCATCATCACCGGTGAGCTGACCCCGCACGCCGGGGCGGTCGCCCGCACCGGTGGGCTCGGGATCATGCGCCAGCACGTCGGGGCGGGGCTCGGGGAGACGCCCACCGTCGCCGACCTGCTGATGTCGGTCTCTCCCAAGGCGGTCCGCGATGCTGCCGCCGAGGTCGAGCGCCTCGAGCTGCGCCTGATGGAGACCGAGGACGAGCGCACCCAGATGCAGTACGCGACCGCGCTGTCCGACTACGGCGATGCCGGCGGCTACGACCAAGAGGTCGTCTGGGACGTGTGCACCATCGCCGCGCTGGCCGTCCCCTTCGAGCGGTGCAAGTACCGGGAGCTGTCGACCCTCTCCGGTGGGGAGCAGAAGCGGCTCGTGCTCGAGTACCTCCTGCGCGGGCCCGACGAGGTGCTCCTGCTCGACGAGCCGGACAACTACCTCGACGTCCCCGGCAAGAT
>JAKDKQ010000277.1 GCA_030453295.1 Janibacter sp. | reverse complement strand
CATCAGGCCGGCGCAGGTACAGCGGCTCGATCGGCATGTCCTCACCGGCCGCGATGCGTGCGGCTGCGATGCCGGCGAGGACTCCCGCGTCGACGTCGAGGAGATCGGTGCCGCCCGGAGCCAACGCATGGGGCAGCAGGTCGGGATAGAGGTCGGGGCCACGGCCGACGGTGGGCAGCGCGCGGACCTCATCGGGCAGGTCGGCCGGCCTGGTCACCGTGGGCTCGTCGAGCGCCTCGAACTCCCCTGCGGTACAACGGTATCGGGCCCAGTAGACCTCCTTGCGCCGGGCATCGGTGGCCACGAGCAGGTCGCCCTCATGGCCCAGCCGCGCGGCGGCCGCGGCCAGCGCGTCGAGGGAGCAGACGCCATGGACGGCGATCCCTCGGGCGTGGGCAAAGGTCTGCGCCGTCACCAGCCCGACGCGCAGCCCGGTGAAGGGCCCGGGGCCCGTCCCGACGGCGACGTGCGTGATCTCCTCGGGGGTCGTGCGCGCTGCGGCCAGGACCTCAAGGATCAGGGGGGCGAGCAGCTCGGTGTGTCGTCGCGCGTCGATCGTGGAGCGGGTCGCGAGGACCGCTTGACCGTCATGGACAGCGACCGTGATCGCTGATGTCGCGGTGTCCATCGCGAGGACCCTCATGCTGCTCCTCCTGTGTCACGCAGTGCCGCCTCGACGTCGGTGCCCTCCCAGCGCGGGCCGACCCCGCGCATGTCGAGGCGTCGTTCCTCGGTCTCGGGATCGGCTGCGAGGGTCAGCTCGAGACGGTCGTCGGCGAGTCCCTCCGCCAGGCCGGCGCCCCACTCGACGACGGTGACCGCGGCCTCGAGGTCGGCGTCGAGGTCAAGGTCGTCGAGCTCGGCCGTGCCGCCGAGGCGGTAGGCGTCGACGTGGACGAGCTCCGGTCCTCCGACGAGGGAGGGGTGGACGCGGGAGATGACAAAGGTGGGTGAGGTGACCGCTCCCCGCACCCCGAGCCCTTCGCCGAGGCCTCGGGTCAGGGTCGTCTTGCCGGCCCCGAGCCCACCGGTCAGCACGACGAGGTCCCCGGCACGCAGCAGGCTGGCCAGGCGGTGGCCAAGAGCCATGGTGGCCTCGGCGTCAGGCAGGAGGAGGCTCACGCAGAGCGCCCCCGGACCGCTGCCTTGGCCCGCTCTGCGTCCGTCTCCGCATCGACCCCGCGGGGCCGTTCGAGCAGCCCGAAGATCGCCTCGGTGACCGGACCGGGTCGTTCCAGCTGGAGCAGGTGCCCGACCCCCGGGATGACGATGTGCTCGGCCGCGGGGAGCGCCTCGGCGAGACGCTCGCTGTGCTCGGGCGGCGTGAGGAGGTCCTTGGACCCCGCCACGATGAGCACGGGTGTCTCGACGAGGCCCGGCAGGGTCTCGCGCACGTCGAGCTCGTCGAGCTCGGGCAGGAAGGCACCGATGGCATCCAGCCGGGTGCCGAAGACCATCGTCGCGACGGCGCGCAACATCTCCTTGGGCATCTCGGTGCCGAACGCGTACTTCTGCACGAAGTGGTTTTCCACCGCGCGCCCGGCCGCGCGCAGGCTGCCCCACACTCCCTCGCGCTGGCCCAGGCCCCCGAGGAACCCCGGACCGAGCTTGGCGATGATGCGGTCGAACATCGCGCCGAGACCCAGCTGGACGAGGCTGTCGCCCCCGGCGCTCGTGGCGATGAGCGCCGCTCCGGTGACGCGGTCACGCGTGAGCTCCGGGTAGCGCCCGGCGAAGCTCATGATCGTCATGCCGCCCATCGAGTGCCCGACGAGGACGAGGTCGCCCTCGGGTGCCGTGGCGTCGATGACCGCCCGCAGGTCCTTGCCGAGCTGGTCGATGGTGCAGTTGGCGAGGTCCCCGACCTCGGAGATCCCGTGGTTTCGCTGGTCATAGCTGACGACCCGGTAGCCGGCGTCGACGAGCGCCCGGCGCTGGTGGACCCAGGAGCTGAGGTTGAGCACGAAGCCGTGGACGAGCACGACGGTCGGGCCGCGCTGCGAGCTCCAGTCGTCGGGCTCGTCGATCTCGGCGTGCAGGACGAGCCCGTCGCTGGCTCGTACCGCCACCATCTTGTCCGTGGCGAAGGGGAAGACGTGCACCCTGTCACGAGCCGTGACGGCGTAGGCACGGGAGCGACGGGCAGCGGACCTACCGGCCAGGCCCGCACCGGCGATGGCGACCCCGCCCACGGCCGCAGCCGCCAGACCGAGTCCGGCGGCGGCTCCTCGGCCGATCCCCTTGCCCTTGTGCTGCTCGCCCATCAGGAGCCTTCCAGGTAGCGGCGCGGGACGCGGGGCCCGAGCCGGGTGACGATCTCGTAGTTGATGGTGTCGATGGCCGTGGCCCAGTCCTGGGCGGTCGGCTCACCATCCGCCTCGCGCCCGATGAGGACGACCTCGTCGCCAGCCTGCGCCGGACTGTCCGCTCCGAGGTCGAGGACCATCTGGTCCATGCAGACCCGCCCGGCGACCGTGTACCTGCGTCCGTGCACCTGCATGGGTCCGACATTGGATGCATGCCGCGGGATGCCGTCGGCGTACCCGAGGGGCACGAGGCCCAGACGCGTCGCCTCCGACGTCGTGTAGAGGTGGGCATAGGAGATGCCCTGCCCGGCCGGGCAGTCCTTGACCGCGATGAGGCGGGCGGTCACCCGCATCGCCTCGCGCAGACCGAAGTGGGTGGGCCCACCGATGTCGGGCACGGGGCTCAGCCCGTAGATCGCGACGCCGGGCCGGACCATGTCGAAGTGGGCCGACGGGTTGGTCAGGGTCGCTGCCGAGTTGGACAGGTGGCGCAGGCGGGGTCGCAGACCGGCTCGCTCGGCGTCTGCCACCATCGCGACGAAGGTCTCCTGCTGCGCCCGGACCGTCGGATGGTCCGGCGAGTCCGCATAGGCGAAGTGGGAGAAGATCCCCTCGACGTCGATGACGTCCTCGGCCTGCAGCCGGGCCGCGTCCACGAACATCCCGGCGAGGTCCTCCCGCCATGCCCCACCCCGCCCGAGGCCGGTGTCGACCTTGAGGTGGATGCGCGCCGTCATACCGGTCTCCCGAGCAGCGGCGGCGATCTCAGCGAGGGCCCACGGCGCGCCGGCCGACAGGGTCAGATCGGCGCGGATGGCAGCGGCCAGGTCCGCACCCGGGGCGAAGAGCCACGTGAGGATCGGCGCTGTCACACCGGCGGCGCGTGCGGCGAGGGCCTCGGTCAGCTGCGCGACCGCGAGATGGGTGGCGCCACCGGCGAGGGCGGCACCGGCGACGGGCACGAGACCGTGGCCGTAGGCGTCGCCCTTGATGACGGCCATGA
>JAKDKQ010000276.1 GCA_030453295.1 Janibacter sp. | reverse complement strand
GGTGTCCTGCTGATCATCGCCCTGCTCATGTTCATCCTCTGAGGCCGATCAGAGGATGAGAGGGGGTCCGGCCGACGCGGCCGGGCCCCCTTCGGCGTTGCGGGCTCAGGCGCGGGTGGCTGTCGTCGTCCGCGGCCGGCCGGTGAGGTCTGCGTGGTCGGCGACCTCGATCCAGTCACCGGTGGCGGCGAGGGCCCGCGGCAGGGTCTGGCCCTGGCTGTCGGCGTGCTCCATGACGAGTCGGCCGCCGGGGCGCAGCAGCCGGGCCGCTGCGGAGGCGACCGCGAGCGGGATCCGCAGGCCGTCCACGCTGCCGCCGTAGAGCGCCAGGTCCGGGTCGTGCTCGGCCACCTCGGGCTCGAGCGGCACCATCCCGACCGGGACATAGGGCGGGTTGCTCACGACGACGTCGACGAGCCCGACGAGGTCAGCGAGCTCCCTCACCGTCGCCGGGTCAGCCGTCGCGTCCGCAGCCACGAGGGTGACGGGCAGGCCCGTCGTCTCGATGTTGCGCGCGGCCCAGGCGAGCGCGAGGTCACTGACCTCGACCGCCGTCACGTCCGCGGTCGGGGCCTCGTCGGCGACCGCGAGCGCGAGTGCCCCGGAGCCGGTGCACAGGTCCACCACGCGGGGGGCGTCGATGCCCTCGAGCGCGGTGAGCACGTGGTCGACCGCCTGCTCGGTCTCCGGTCGGGGGACGAAGACGCCCGGCCCGACATGCAGCTCCAGTCGGCGGAAGGGAGCGGTGCCGGTCAGGTGCTGCAGCGGCACCCGGGTGGCGCGCTCCTGGACGAGCGCGGCGTACCGCCCGGCGAAGCCGGCGTCGAGCTCCCCGCCCAGGATCATCCGGCGCTCCACCTCACCGCGGTCGCACCGCAGTGCATGGGCTGCGAGGAGGAGAGCGTCGATGCGAGGGGTGGGGATCCCCCCTTCGTCCAGCGTGGCGGTGGCCGCATCCACCTGCGAGCGAAGGGAGGTCACGCCTGCTCTCCCGCGAGAGCCGCGAGCCGGGCCTCCTCGTCGGCGTGCACCGCGGAGTCCACCACGGCGTCGAGGTCACCGTCGAGGACGGCGTCCAGCCGGTTGGCCTTGTAGCCGGTGCGGTGGTCGCTGATCCGGTTCTCCGGGAAGTTGTAGGTGCGGATCCGCTCGGAGCGGTCGACGGTGCGCACCTGCGAGGCGCGCGCCTCCTTGGCCTCCGCGGCGGCCTCGTCCATCGCCATCTGGTGCAGCCGGGCGCGCAGCACGCGCATCGCCGACTCCTTGTTCTGCAGCTGGGACTTCTCGTTCTGGCAGGAGACGACCGTGCCCGTCGGCAGGTGGGTGATGCGCACCGCGGAGTCGGTGGTGTTGACCG
Source organism: Janibacter sp. (assembly GCA_030453295.1). GTDB lineage: Bacteria > Actinomycetota > Actinomycetes > Actinomycetales > Dermatophilaceae > Janibacter. The sequence goes on along the minus strand of JAKDKQ010000276.1, from coordinate 1,971 downwards.
ACTGGCCGCCGGGACCCGAGGAGCGGTAGACGTCGATCTTGAGGTCGTTGGCGTCCAGCACGACCTCGGTCGTGTCCTCGACGTCGGGCATGACCCACACGCCCGCAGCGGAGGTGTGGATGCGGCCCTGGCTCTCGGTGACGGGCACGCGCTGGACGCGGTGGACCCCGCCCTCGTACTTCAGGCGGGCCCACGGCGCGGAGCCCGGCTCGACGCTGCCCTTGGCAGAGACGGCGACCCGCACGTCCTTGTAGCCGCCCAGGTCGGACTCGGTGGAATCGAGCAGCTGGGTCTTCCAGCCGCGCTTCTCGGCGTGACGCAGGTACATGCGCAGCAGGTCACCGGCGAAGAGAGCCGACTCCTCGCCCCCTTCGCCCGCCTTGATCTCGAGGATCACGTCGAGGTCGTCGTCGGGGTCGCGCGGGATGAGCAGGCGCAGGATCCGGGCCTCGAGGTCGCGCACGGCGGCCTCCAGCTCCGGAACCTCCGCGGCGAAGGCGGCGTCCTCGGCGGCCAGCTCGCGGGCCGCCTCCAGGTCACCACTCGCCTCGTCGAGCTCGCGCTGCGCGGTGACCACCGGAGTCAGCTCGGAGTAGCGACGGTTGATGTCGCGCAGCCGGTCGGGGTCGCCGATGACGGTCGGGTCCGCGAGCGAGGCCTCCAGCTGTGCGTGCTCGGCGAGCAGGGTCTCGACGGAATCGAGCACGGGGACCTCCGGAGATGGGGCGGGTCAGGCTGAGGGTGGAGCTGCGGGAGAAAACACAGATGCGCCGGTCAACCCTCGAGGGGCTGACCGGCGCATCGGAAGAACTACTTGGCCTCGGCCTTGTTGCCGTAGCGCTTCTGGAAGCGGGCCACGCGACCACCGGTGTCCATGATCTTCTGCTTGCCCGTGTAGAACGGGTGGCACTGGCTGCACACCTCAGCCTTGATCTGCTGGCCGGGCTTGGTGCTGCGGGTGGTGAAGGTGCTGCCGCAGGTGCACGTGACGGTGGTCGCCTCGTACGTGGGGTGGATGTCCTTCTTCACGTGGTGCTCCTTGGGTCTGAGTCGTCCGGGTCGGCGTTGTGCCCCTGTGGGCCGACAACTGCGGTATCTGTGCCGCATGCCGTGAACCGGACCGCCTATGGATTGTGCCAGACGTGGCACAGGGGTCCAAACACGCGATCGGGGGCGGATGTTCCCTCGCGGCCGACGCCCGCCCGTGCGGCAGGATGGGGACATGGCACCACGTCCCCGCCGCCTGCCCCGCCGGACCCCTCGCGATCAGGGCAGGGAGCCCACACCCGGCCCCGTCGAGGGCTCGGTCATCCGCCCGGCCGTGGCCGGTGACGCCGCGACGATCATCGCGCTGCGGGCGCTGATGTTCGAGGCGATGGGCACCCCGGCCGAGGCGATCTCCGACATCGGCTGGCAGCAGGAGGCCTCCCGCTGGCTGCAGCTGCACCTGGCCGACGAGCGCGTCCACGTCGTCGTCGCCGAGGCCAACGGCACGGTCGTCTCGTGCGCGATCGGCCAGGTCCTCGACCTGATGCCCTCGCCGACCCGCGCCCGTGGTGGGGGCCTCGTGACCAACATCGCGACCTTCCCCCGGCACCGTCGGCTCGGCTTCACCCACGCCGTCCTGGAGTCGCTGCTCGGGTGGTTCGAGCAGGAGACCGATGTCGAGGTCATCACCCTCAACGCCACCGAGGCCGGGCGCGACATCTACGACAACTTCGGCTTCGTCGCCTCGACCTTCCCCGAGATGCGGCTGCGGCTGGAGCGCGCGGTCGATCCCGACGAAGACTGACGGGGCCGACCACCAGGTCCAGCCCGGTCAGTCGGGCAGGAGCGGACCGAGGATGACCTCGCGATACCGCTGCTCGGCCGGGCTGGGGTCGAAGAGCGCGAGCGCCTGCTGCTGAGCGTCCCGTCGCGCACTCTCCCAGACGGCCGGATCGGCGGTGAGCTCCCGGATGCGTTGCTCGG
>JAKDKQ010000275.1 GCA_030453295.1 Janibacter sp. | reverse complement strand
CTCAGGCGGCCACGCGGGTGCCGATGACGTCCTTGTGCCGGACGCCGAGCTCGGCGAGCGTCTGGTCGTCACGCGGCTCGAAGGGGGCGCCGTGCAGCATCCACGTGCGGGGGGCGGCAGGGTCGTAGTCGGGGTCCTCCTCGGCGAAGGGCACGAACATCTGGTCCCGGAAGTCGGCCCAGGTCATCGCCCTCGGTGCCCGGAACATCGCCGGGGAGGCGAACCACATCGTGTCCTGGAACCACACGGAGACGAGCTGGTCGTCGCCGTAGAGCTCCTGCCGGGAGCGGGAGGGGAAGTCGTACGCACCCATGCTCTTGAGCGCCATGTCAGGCACCTGCCTTCGTCTCGTCGGGGGTGACGGTCTCGGCTGCGGCCTCGTCGTGCCAGGCCTGCCAGTTGCGGTGGTCGCGCGATCCGATGTACTCACCGGCGTCGCCGTCCTGCAGGCCGTACCACTCGAGCACCTCCGGCACGGTCGGACCCCCGCAGTTGCCCTGGTAGATCTGGTGCACGGGCAGCCAGGCCTGGCGGTACTTCTCCGGCTCGCGCTCGAAGATCCACTGACAGCCGTTGGAGCAGGTGTGGTAGATCTCGCCCTCGAACTCGGACTCGCGCTGGGCGAAGGTGGTCGCGTCGCCGGGCTCGGTGAAGAGCATCGGCACCTGGCAGACCTGGCACAGCTGGGGCAGGCCCGGCGCGAAATGCCGTCCGCCGGCCTCGATGTTCTTCTTCTCCTTCTCCCAGAGCGGTCGGTAGTGGGTGTCGAAGGTGTCGGGGTAGGCCTGCGAGAGCCAGTCCATGTGCTCGTCGGTCGGAGCGCTCGTCGTGAAGCCGGCGGCGAAGGAGAACTGGTAGAGGGTCCAGTACACCTGGTGGGAGAGGATGTCCTTCTCCTTGATGGCGTCCTCGACGTGGCGCGGAGGCGTGATGCCGTAGAAGGCGAGGTCCTCGAAGAGGCCACCGAGCATCTGCTCCTCGAAGTACAGCTCGAAGGACTCCTTCCAGCTCATGACCTTGCGCGGGAGCATGTAGTCGAGCATCTGGGCGACGAGCGCCGTGACGCGGTAGGAGCGCCAGAACCACTTGTCGATCCAGCCCTGGACGATCTCGACATTGGCCTCGTCCTGCTCGAGGAGGAACTTGATCGCCTCGAGGCCGAGGGTCATGTGACGCGACTCGTCGGACTGCGCGGAGAAGCCGAAGGTCATCGTCGGCAGGTCGCCGTTGAAGGACGCGCCGGACATGAAGGGCACGAAGAGCAGGTTGGTCAGCAGGTACTCGAAGGAGAAGCCGACGGCGATGAGGAACTCGAAGGGCCCGCAGGACAGTGCGTCCTCCATGAAGCTCTTGGGCACCGACAGGTACCAGACCCGGTCGTACTGCTCCGGCCAGTTGTGCAGGCCCGAGTAGTACTTGTTGTAGTTGGACAGGGTGTGGATCTCGGTCTGCATGTGACGGATCTCGTCGATCGACTGGCACAGTGCCGCAAACCGCGGGCCGGGTCCGGCGAAGTGCCGCGCCAGGTAGGCGAAGTGCCGGTGGGCGCCGTACTCGAGCGGGGTGACGCCCTGGATGAAAATCTTCATCGCGTTGAGGTAGCTCGCATCGGTCAGACCGAGGTGGCCCTGCCCCTGGGCGAAGCCGTCGAGGACGGCGTAGAGGCGCTTGTCCTTCTCCGCCTGGTACTTGCAGTAGGAGTCGATCGTCAGGCGGAAGGGGTCCTCCCAGGCCGCCCAGTCGTGGATCTTGATGCCCTCGTAGTCGAGGTGCGGGAACATCTCGTCCTTCTCGACGTAGGACGGCTCCCAGTCGAGGCCGCGAGTGAGGGCCTCGTAGCGGGCCTTCATCGACAGCTTCTTGGCCTTCTTCGTCTTCTTCTCCGGTGCAAGTGTCATCGTGGGTCTCTCCTGTGGTCAACGGTGGTCGAGGTGTGAGGGCGCCGGGCGCCCGAGCCTCGAGACCTGATGCGGTCGGTTGGTCTGTCTGTCTGTCTGTCTCAGTGGTCCCAGGCGATGACGATCTCGTCGTCGTCCCATTCCTGGATGTTGCCGAAGTAGCTGACGATCGCCATCTGGAACTCGTGCGTCTCCCACTCCCGGCCGACCTTCTCCTCGACCGTCTCCTGGTTGATCACGATCCGTCCGGGGGCGGTGATCCGCACGAGGCCGGGGGTGTGCATGACGGTGCACCCGGGGTTGTCGGCCTCGATGGACTCGATGACGGGCCGGTTGGACTCCGACTCCTGGATGACCACGCCGACGTCGCGCACGGCCTTGGTCTGCGTCTGATCAGCTGCTGTCTGCTCACTCATGTCCGACTCCTTGTCTCAGGCCTGCTCGCCGGTGTACGCGGAGCGCACCTCGGCGGCCTTGGCGGTGATCCGGTCGACGGCGTCGACGCCGTCACCGAGCAGCTCGTCGATGCGGGTGGCGAAGGGGGTGACCGCCTCCAGTGCCTTGTCGACGGCCGCGCCGCCGTGCTCGGCGAGCAGCGCGGCGTTGGTCTCGCCCAGCTCGGGGTCGGCGCGCCAGGCCTTGTGCAGCGCGTCGATCCACTTGCGGTTGTCGTCGAACCAGCTCGACATGTGCTGCGAGATGAGCGAGTAGGCCGGCGCACTGTTGTTGACCGCCTCGTCGTCGAGGTGGCGGTAGAGCAGGTCGTAGAGGAGGTGGTCGACGGCGTCGAGCTGCAGGAGCGCGATGCCCCAGTCGGCCTCGACGATGGTCTCCTCGGCGAGCTTGCGCAGGGGCTGCAGCGGTGCGTCGTCCATCCAGTGCTGCTTGGCCTGCGTCAGCAGGTCGGCGGTGCCGCCACCGAGGGCGATGCCCGCGCGGCTGAGGACCTGGGCGTTGCCGACCCGGTCGAAGGCAGAGTAGGCAGCCGCCTGGGTCACCGTTGCGCCCCAGCCGAAGCGGGCCATCCCGCAGAGGATCAGCTGACCGGCGCTCTCCAGGTGGCGCATCGGCACGACGAGCTCGGTGAGGACGCTGCGCCAGCCGTCGGGTAGACGCTCGAGCAGCCCACGGGCCTCGATGTACTCGAGCGAGGTCGCGAAGGCCTCGTGGTGGGCGGCCCGGGCAGTGACGTAGGGGGCGTAGTAGTACTGCCGCGGGTCGAGGTAGCTGTAGGCATCGGTCAGCCGGAAGACGCTGTAGGAGTCGTCGAAGATCTCCCGCGTCGGGTCCCACGTCGGGCGGTACTGGAAGTGCTCCTTGGGCTGCACGTCGATGCTGCCCTCGAGATAGCGCGAGGCCGGCTTGTCGCCATAGCGCTTCGCGATGTGGGTGAAGGTCTGCCGCTGGGGTTCGATGACCTGGGTCTTGAG
>JAKDKQ010000274.1 GCA_030453295.1 Janibacter sp. | reverse complement strand
GCAGGTCGCCTACGCGATCGCCGCCGGTGGCGGGATCATCGTGCCGATCTACGCGACCAACAGCCCCGAGGAGTGCCACTGGGTCCTCGAGGACGCAGGAGTGCGGATCGCGGTCTGCGAGGACGCCGCCCAGATCGCCAAGGTGCGGGGCGTGGCCCACGACCTCGACGCGCTGACCCACCTGCTGACCATCGAGCCGGTCCCCGACGAGATCGACCTCGCGGGCCTGCGGGCCCGAGGGCAGGAGGTGCCCGCGACCGAGCGCGAGGCCCGGACGGATGCCGTGAGCCCGGACGACGTCGCCGTCATCATCTACACGTCGGGCACGACGGGCCGGCCCAAGGGGTGCGTGCTCACCCACGACAACCTCATGTCCTGCGCCCGGCAGAGCGTGGAGCTCGGCATCGTGACGAGCGAGGACTCCACCTATCTCTTCCTGCCGCTGGCGCACGTCTACGCGCAGACGCAGAACGTCACCGCCCACGCCCTGGGCAGCTGCGTCTCCTACGCCTCCGCCGGTCCCGCGCAGGTCATGCAGGACCTCGCCGAGGTGCGGCCCACCTGCTTCCCCTCCGTCCCGCGGATCTACGAGAAGGTCCACGCCGCCTTCGCCGGGGCACCGCGCACCGACGAGGTCCTCGCCCGCGTGCGCGGCGCCTTCGGCGGCCGGATCCGGGTGGCGATCTCGGGTGCGGCCCCCATCGCCGGCGAGGTCCTCGAGTTCTTCCACGCGGCCGGGGTACCCGTGTACGAGGGCTACGGCCTGAGCGAGTCCACCGCCTTCGGCACGGTGAACCTGCCGGATGCCACCCGCCTCGGGACGATCGGCCGTCCCATGCCCTTCGGCGAGGTGCGGGTCGCCGACGGCGGCGAGCTGCAGCTGCGCGGGCCGCACGTCTTCGCCGGGTACTGGCGCAACCCCGAGGCGACGGCCGCCTCCTTCACCGACGACGGCTGGCTGCGCACCGGCGACATCGGTGAGATCGACGCAGACGGCTACGTGCGGATCACCGGTCGGATCAAGGACATCATCATCACCTCGGGTGGCAAGAACATCGCGCCCGCCGTCTTCGAGAACGAGCTGCGGCAGTCCCCCTTCGTGTCGCACGTCGTCATGCACGGCGACCGGCGCCCCTACCCCGTCGCCCTGATCACCCTCGACCAGGACCAGGTGGGTCCGTGGGCGCGCGAGGAGGGCCTGCCCGACGACCCGGCCGCGCTCAGCGAGCACCCGAGGTTGCTGGAGCGCATCCGGGCGGACGTCGACGCGGCCAACGCGCACCTGGCCCGCGTCGAGCAGGTCAAGCGCTTCGCGGTCCTGCCCACGGACTTCTCCCCCGAGACCGGCGAGCTCACCGTGACCCTGAAGCTGCGTCGGTCGGTCGTCGAGTCCCGCTACGCGCACGTCCTCGATGCCCTCTACGCGACGACCGATTCGTAGACTCCACCCCATGCCCACGCAGCCGAGGACCCGCATCTCGGGTGCGACCGTCCCGGACCTCGTGCTCGCCGCCGCCACGCGGCTCTTCGCCGAGCAGGGCTTCGAGGCCACCTCCGTGCAGCAGATCGTCGACGCCGCGGGCGTGACCAAGGGCGCGATGTACCACTACTTCTCGTCCAAGGACGAGCTGCTCACGGCCAGCTACGGCCAGCTGCTCGACCGGCAGCTGGAGCACGTCGTCGAGATCTCGGGACGCGACCTGCCCGTCGTCGAGCGCCTGCGGCTGATCGCCGAGGACCTCGTGCTCACCACCGTGGCCGAGCTCGAGCGGGCCACGGCCTTCCACAACTCGATGCACCTGCTCAGGGCCCCCTCGCGCACGACGATCCGCGAGCAGCGACGCACCTTCCGGCGCACCTTCGAGGACGTCGTCCGGGAGGGCATCGCCGCCGGCGAGCTGCGCGAGGACCTGTCGGTGGACCTCGTGATGTTCAACTTCATGGGCGCCATCGGGTACCTGCCCGTGTGGTTCACCCACGACGGCCCCCGCACCCCGGACGAGGTCGCGAGCGCCTACGGCGACCTGCTCATCGCCTCGCTCGTCTGACCGGGCCCGCGTCAGCGTCGCGCCGCGACGACCTCGCCGGCACGACCGAGGAGCTCCGCCTTGCGGATCTTGCCCGTGTCGGTCATCGGGAAGTCCTCGACCACCTCGACGAGCGGCACCTTGTACCCCGCCATCTGCCCGCGGGCCCAGGCCTCGAGGTCGGCGGGGGTGGCGCCCCCTTCGGCCAGGCTGACGAAGGCGACGGGTCGCTGCCCGCTGTCCTCGTCCTCGGCGGGCACCACCGCGACGGACGCGATGTCTGGGTGGCCGGCGAGGATCATCTCGACCTCGGCCGGGAAGACGCTCATCCCCTTGACCTTGATCAGGTCCTTGCTGCGGGCCAGGTAGTGCAGGCACCCGTCGTCGTCGAGGTAGCCGGTGTCACCGGTATGCAGCCAGCCGTCGCGCAGCTGCTCGGCGCTGGCGGCCGGGTTGCGCCAGTAGCGCGTCATGATCGACTGGCTGCGCAGGAGGATCTCGCCGGACTCGCCGAAGCCCATCGGCTCCGCGGTGACGGGGTCGACGACGATCACGTCCGTGCCGGGGACGGGCAGGCCGCAAAAGACCGGCTCGCTGAGCAGGTCGTGGTCGCCGTCGTGGAAGCCGTGCGGGACGACGTCGACGGTGTGGCTCTCGGTCATGCCGTAGGAGCCCTCGCGCAGGACGGAGCCCGGACCGACCACCTGCGACCAGCGACGCCGCACCTCAGGGGTGAGCTTGCGGATGAAGGACATCGTCATGGGGGCGGTGAAGCAGGAGAGGTCGCGATCGGCGATCCCCGGCAGCGCGAGGATGTCGAGGTAGCTCTCGACAGTGGCCGCGGTCATCGTCACCCGGTAGCGCTCGACGAGGTCGACGACGGTCACCGCCTCCCATCGCTCGAGGAGCACGGTCGTGCCACCCATGACGAGCGGGATGAGGATGCCCAGGTCCTCCCCCGCGATCCAGAACACCGGGATGAAGCACAACGAGACGATCTCGGCGCCGACGAGCCCGTTGGCACCCGCGGCGCTGACCGCCGTGTAGACCATGTGCCGCTGGGTGTGCTCGCAGCCCTTGGGCAGCCCCGTCGTGCCGCCGGTGTAGTTGAGAGCGGCAAGCGCCTCGAGGTCACGGGCCGGCTCGACGAGTGGCTGCGCCGTCACCGTGTCGGACCAGCGCACCACCTCGATGCCCTCGACGGAGGGAAGGGGGTCCCCCTCACCGGCGAGGACGACGACGGTGCGCACGTCGGTCTGTGCTGCTGCGTCGCAGAGCCGTTGCGCCAGAGCCGCGCTCGTGACGAC
>JAKDKQ010000273.1 GCA_030453295.1 Janibacter sp. | reverse complement strand
GTCGTGCGCTACGACGCCTTCGGCGACATGGGCGGCCGGCTGTCCTTCTCCGCCGCGATCATCGACGATACCGGTGACGGTGTGGTCCTCAGCAGCATCCACGGCCGCGGGGAGTCGCGCACCTACGCCAAGGGCGTCGTCGGTGGCGACGCCGATGCCACCTTGACCCCCGAAGAGCGCCAGGCGCTCGCCGCGGCCCGGACCGGGTCACCCGATGCCTGATCCCGTCGTCCGCACATCCCAGGAGGAGACATGACCCGCTACGCCTACCTCGGCCCCGAGGGGACCTTCACCCAGCAGGCCCTCCTGTCGTGGGTGGCGGACACCGAGCACGAGCAGGTGCCGCTCGGCTCGGTGGATGTCGCGCTGGACGCGCTGCGGGCCGGTGACGTGGACGCTGCGGTCGTCCCGATCGAGAACTCCGTCGAAGGGGGTGTCTCGGCCACCCTCGATGCCCTCACCTCGGGCGACCCGCTCGTCGTCGTCGGTGAGGTCTTGGTGCCGATCACCTTCGTCGCGTGCGCGAGGCAGGGGACGACGCTGGCCAACGCGCGCGCCATCGGCACCCACAGCCACGCGTGGGCGCAGGTCCGCGGGTGGGCCGGCAAGCAGGTGTCGCAGGCGATCTACATGCCGACCCTGTCGACCGCATCGGCCGCCAAGGACCTCGCCGAGCACCCGGACGACCTCGGGTACGACATCGCCGTGTGCGCGCCGATCGCGGCCGAGCACTTCGGCCTGGACGTCCTCGCGCACGACATCGGCGACATGACCAACGCCGTGACCCGCTTCGTCGTGGTCGCCCGCCCGGAGTGGCAGCCCGCGCCGACGGGACGCGACAAGACGACGGTCGTGCTCTACCAGCGCAGCGACCGCGCCGGTGGCCTGCTCGAGCTGCTCGAGCAGTTCTCGGTGCGCGGGATCAACATGACCCGGCTCGAGTCGAGGCCGACCAAGGACTCGATGGGTTCCTACTGCTTCTCGATCGACCTCGAGGGGCACGTGCAGGACGAGCGGGTCGGTGCGGCGCTGATGAGCCTGCACCGCATCTGTGCCGATGTCCGCTTCCTCGGCTCCTACGCCGCCGCCTCCGGGGTCGAGATCACCATCGACCCGATCGCGACCGACCGGGCCTTCGTCGCCGCGCGGGAGTGGCTCGACCGGTTGCGGCGCCTCGGCGACTGAGGTTCCGGGACGTTCGCCACCGACTCGTCATGGGTTCCACGCGCGCCTCTGCCGTTGCTCCGTACGGTGTGCCACGTTTCACCCACGGTGGCACACCGTACGGAGCAGCGGCAGAGTCACGACAGACACTGAGCGCTCAGCCCCTGGCGAGCACCCCCTCGCACCAGTCCAGCAAGCGCGCCAGGAGCGCGGCCGACTCGGGCAGCCGGGAGTCGGAGAGGTAGGAGTGCCACATCCCCTCGGCCAGCACCAGGTCCGCCTCGCCACCGGCCGCCCGCCAGGCCGTGTGGATCCGCGCGGTGTCCGACAGGAAGAGGTCACGCGTCCCGGTCGTGAAGATCGCCGGTGGCAGCACCTCGCCGGTCCAGTCCGCGTGGACGGGTGAGACGAGCGGATCACGCAGATCGGCTCCACCCGCATAGGCCAGCGCGAATTTTTGCTGCTGGCCGCGCCAGCGCAGGTAGGCGTCGCGGCCCTCGTTGACCCGGTAGGAGTCGCCCTCCCCGGCCAGATCACCGAAGGGGGTCAACGCCACCACCCCGAGCGGCAGCACCGGTCCGTCACCGTCCGCGCGCAGCTCCCGGATCCGTTGCAGCACACCGAGGGCCAGGTTGGCCCCGGCAGAGACCCCACCGAGCAGGACCCGCGGCCCCCGCTCCTGCACGCCGGCGAGATAGGCCTCGAGACAGACGTCGATCGCGACAGGGAAGCGCGCCTCGGGAGCCAGCGGGTACTCCACCGACACGACCGGTCGACCGAGCCCGGCCGCCAGCCGCAGCCCGGTCCCGTCGCGAGCCGACCCCCAGCAGAAGCCGCCGCCGTGGATCCACAGCACCCACGCGCCGTCGCCGTCCGCACCCGCCTGCCCGAGATCGTGCCGATCAGGCGCCGTCATGACCAGGTGCCCACGGGCATCGCGCTCCGTCTCGGCACCCAGCCCCGCACGATCGGCCTCGAAGCCCGCGATCCGCTGCGGGGCCCCCTTCGCCCGCAGCCGTGCGGTGATCCGGGGCGTGAGCGGCCACCGGTGCACCCGGTTGTCCGCCTCCGCCGCGGCAGCAACGGCCACCGAGCTCACCGTCGACGGGAAGGGAGGCAGCCTCACAGGTGCTCCCGACCGCTGATCCGGTGGTCGACCCAGTAGTTGACCTCGCCCCACCGGGCCTCGAGCCATGCAGCGACCTCGTCCGGGTCGGTCGGCACGTCCTCGCTGCGGTAGGTGTGACCGCGGATGAGCAGCCGGTTGCGGAAGGGCACGGCCCGGATCACTGCGGCCGGACCCGAGATCATGTCGAGCCCGGTGTGCGCGATGACGAGGACATCGGCGTCCGGGGCATGCTCGCGGATGGCGGCCACCCCACGGGAGCGGGCCTCGAGCACCCACGGACGGGCGACGGCCGTCGCGAGCCGGTCCGCCTCTGCCTTGGCGCGCAGGTCACGCACCTGGTCCTCGTGCCGGTCGCGGGTCCAGTTGCGTCCCTCGGGGAAGATCAGCAGCGCGTCCTTGGCCGACAGGGTGGCGGCCAGGTCAGCGACCCCCTTGGTCCGGTCGTCGCCGGCACCGGAGCGCGACGGGACGAAGTAGGAGCCCACCCGCTGTAGGACCATCGCGATCCCCGGGTCCCAGAGCATCGCGTCGGCGAGGATCACCCGCGGGACCCGCCCGGCCGTCGCGGCCAGCAGCCAGGCGATCGCCAGCGAGTCGGCGGGTCCCGCATGACGTGAGATGACGACGAGCGGATGCCCGGGACGGCCGACGGTGAGCTCACCCTCGATCTCGACGTGGAAGCCGACGACCCGCTTGGCCGTGAAGAGCACGTTGTGCAGCGCCTGCTTGATCAGCGCGAAGTGGTCCTCGTCCCAGGTCGGGCTCGTCCCGCGCGGTGAGCGCAACCGCAGGTACCAGCACTCGACGACGAGCCCGATGTCCTCCCACATGACATAGACGGTGAGGAAGAGGACCCGCAGCAGGGCCAGGTTGCGGTCCCACGGCCAGATCAGCAGCAGCACGGGGACGAGCAGCAGGAAGAGCAGGGACATGATGATCCCGAAGAGGGGGTAGAGCCCCTGCAGGACCATGCGCAGCCACAGCGGCGGAGCTCCGAGCGAAGGGAGCGAGCTGATCCTCATCGCGTGGTCCCCTCGAGGTAGGCGCT